>CANFNO010000324.1 GCA_947447845.1 Burkholderiales bacterium
CACAACAATGGGCGCACCGCAGGCATAGACCTGATAGGCCGACAAATCAGGCAGGTCGTCTAACACCGCCCGATGAACAAAGCCAGTTCGGCCTTTCCATGCATCTTCGGGGAGGGCGTCTGACACCACTGGCACATAATTCAGCCAACTGTTCGCCGCGGCAAATTCACGCACCCAGGCATCTAGGTATAGGTCCGAGGGACGGCGTCCACCCCAGTACAAAGAACTGGCGCGTGTAATGCCCTTTTGCTGCATGTTCTCCAGCAGCGCCTTGATCGGCGCAAAGCCGGTGCCGGAGGCCAGCATCACCATCGGGCTTTGCGAGTCTTCACGCAGAAAGAAGGAGCCAAATGGCCCTTCAATGCGCAGAATATCTTTTTCCTTCATGGAGCCAAACACCAGGTCCGTGAATTTTCCGCCCGGCATATGGCGTATGTGCAACTCCATTTGCACGCCCTCGGCAGGTGCATTGGCCATGGAGTAGCTGCGCCTCGCACCATCGCGCAGCAAAAATTCGATGTACTGCCCAGGGTGGTATTGAAATGTATCGTTGGCCGGCAATTGCAACTTCATGAGTACCACGTCGTCCGACTTCTTTTCCAGGCTGGCAACCCGCACAGGCATTTTCTTGATCGGCAAAGCACCCGCTTCGGTCACCTGCCGAGACTCCAGCAGCAGATCGCTCTGCGGGACCGCGCAGCAAGTAAGGATCATGCCGGAAGCCTCTTCTTCCTTGCTAAGGGCCTTTTCCTGGTGGGTGCCGTGCACCACCGAGCCGCTGATCATTTTGCATTTGCAACTGCCACAGGCGCCATCTTTGCAGCCGTAGGGCAAGCCAATGCCCTGACGTATGCCTGCTGGTAAAACCGCCTCATCGCGTTCTACGGTGAATGTGCGACCACTGGGTTGCACGGTGACTGAGAAGTTGGCTGCGCCTGCGCCGTTTGTCGTCATCTTTTTGGGTATCCTGTGATCTGTATTTTCAAGCAGCCTGAATTGTGCCTTCAAACCAAAACCCTCTTGGCGCGCTACCCGCGCGGTTCCGACGCCAGCGCATCCTGATTGTGGGGTGCGGAGATATCGGTATCCGGGTGGCACGCAGCCTGACCGGGCGCTGCCAGGTAACGGCGTTGACGTCATCGGCCGCGCGCCTGCCGGACTTACGCAGCGCGGGCGTGGTGCCCTTGCTGGGCAACCTGGACCGGGCAACAACCTTGTCACGGCTTGCCGGTCTTGCCACGCGTGTGGTCTATTTGGCGCCGCCACCCAGCGAGGGTTGGAGTGATCCGCGCATGTTGGCACTGTCGCGCGCCTTGCGCAAAAGAGCGGTGCCGACAAAATTTGTGTACGGCTCCACCAGCGGTGTTTATGGTGATTGTGGTGGAGCATGGGTCGATGAAACCCGCACCGTAAGCGCGGGTACGCCGCGCGCCATGCGCCGCGTGGATGCCGAGAGTCAGGTGCGATTTTTTGGTCGATCTGCGGCGGTTAGCGCCCAGATATTGCGCATACCCGGCATTTATTCGCCCGACCGGGACGGTGGCACGCCTCGCGAGCGCCTGCACAGGGGCACTCCAGTCTTGCGCGCCGAAGATGACGTTTACACCAACCATATCCACTCCGATGATCTGGCGCGCGCCTGTATCGCCGCATTGTGGAAGGGTAGGCCGCAACGCATCTACAACGTCAGCGATGACACGGTGCTCAAAATGGGCGACTATTTCGATTTAGCAGCCGATCTTTACCAACTGCCCAGACCACCGCGTGTGGCTCGCGACAGTGCGAAAGAACAACTGCCTGTCATGCTGCTGAGCTTTATGAGTGAATCCCGCCGTCTGAAGAACCAACGCATGAAGCTGGAACTGGGTTTGCGCCTGCGCTATCCGACGGTGTTGGACGGTTTACGGTAAAGAAGCATTAGACCTTTCCATACCAGCCAACTGGTGACCAGTGTGATGGGGAAAGCCCACAGCACGTCGCTAAACCAATGCGCCACGTCGGCCATGCGGGCAAAGCCAATCACCAGGCCGGACACCACGCCAACCGCTGCCCAGCGGCGCTGACGTCTGCGATGCACCAGACCCAACGAAATGAGAAACACGCCACAGGACACATGGCCGCTGACGAAGGAACAGTTGTTGTCACACTGGTCTGAAATGACAGCGGCACGGCTGAATTTTTGGGCACCACCAAAGTTTTCCACTTGGTACGGGCGGGCACGCTGCCAGTTCTCTTTGAAGCCCCAGTTCACCACCATGCCTGGCCCCAGGATGCCGGCCACCACCACAAAGGCCAGCGGCAGGCGCCAAGCCTGCCAGCGAGATTGGGTGTGAGCGGCGATCCAGCCCAACAAAGCGACAAATAGGCAGACCCTGAATGCGGCCGGCACCCAGGCGTTGATTAACTCCACCCACCACCAATTCACGGCCTGTATGGGCGCCTGCGGTCCGGCAAAGAGGGCGGCGGCTTGCAGGTCGACGTTCGTCCAAAGCGTGGGCACCAGAGCCGCTAAAACTGAGAGCGCGGCGATCCACAGATACAACGGAGACCTGCTGTCTGCAAATTTTGCGGTCGGGGAAGAGGTTGTCATGGGTACGCTGTGGATGTCGGTAGGGGGTATGCTAACCTGCGACACATCCTCAAATGACGTGACCTTTTGTGCTACCTGCCTGGCTTGCCAACTACCGTAGAGAAAATCTTTCCAGCGATGTGATGGCCGGTGTCATCGTCGCCATTCTGGTGATCCCGCAAAGCCTCGCATATGCCTTGTTGGCGGGTTTGCCGCCCCAGGCCGGTTTGTACGCCAGCATCTTCCCAGTTGTCGTTTATGCATGGTTCGGTAGCAGCACGCTGCAGGCGGTGGGCCCCGTCGCGATCACCGCCATCATGACGTTTTCGGTGCTCAGTCCTTTGGCAACACCCGGTAGCCCGCACTACATCGAACTCGCAGCCGGTTTGGCCTTGTGTTCCGGTCTGATGACGCTGGCTTTTGGCTTCATGCGTTTGGGGTTTTTGTCGCAGTTGCTTAGCCGCCCTGTGGTGAGTGGATTCATTTCTGGCTCGGCGGTGCTGATCATCATCAGCCAGCTGAAGTTGCTATTGGGCGTGCAGTCCAGTGGAGCCAATAGCTGGCTGTCTTTGAAATCCCTGTTCGTCCATCTTGAACAAACTAATCCAGCCACATTGGTTTTGTCGGTGATTGCGATAGTCTGGTTGTTGCTGACCCGTTACGGACTGGTGAGGGTGGCAGTACGCAAGGGTCTGGACGCCAAAAAGGCTGAAGTCCTGGTGCGTGTTATGCCATTGGTGGTGCTGGCTTGCGCGAGTATTGCAGTTGTGGCGCTGGATCTGGATGGCCAGCATCAGGTTGCTGTGGTGGGTATGGTGCAGGAAGGGCTGGGCACAGTCCATCTTTTCGTTCCCGAAATGGACGCGCTTCGCGTGCTGCTGACGCCCGCACTCATCATGGCCTTCATTGGCACCGTTCAAAACATCACCATGGGCCAGGCGTTGGCGGTCAAGCGGCGAGAGCGTCTGGACCCAAACCGTGAATTGGTGGGTCTGGGTGCAGCCAACGTGGTGTCCGCCTTTTACAGTGGTATGCCGGTGGGGGGTGGCTTGTCACGTTCGGCTATCAACTTGTCTGCCGGCGCGCAAACACCGTTGGCCAGCGTCGTAGCAGCGGCCAGTATGCTGATGATTGTGCTTGCCGGCACACACGGGTTGGCACGCCTTCCGCTGGCAGTGCTGGCAGCCAGCATTGTGGTGGCAGCCATCAGCATGATTGACGTGAAGGCATTGCACCAAGCCTGGAACTATGACCGTGCTGACGCGTTTGCGCTGCTAGGTACCGCGGCCGGAGTTTTGCTTTTGGGTCTGGAACTGGGGATTGCTACGGGCATTCTGTTGTCCTTAGTGACGCTGCTGGTACGCGCCAGCACGCCACATATCGCCGTGATTGGACGCATTGCAGGGACTGAACATTTCCGCAATGTCGAGCGCCATGGCGTGGAGACGATAACCGGGGTACTTTTTTTGCGCATTGACGAGAGCATGTTCTTTGGCAATCTCAACGCCATTGAGATGCGTCTGGCGACTGAGTTGGCGAAGGACGCCCGTATTCAAGATCTGGTTTTGATCATGAGCGCAGTGAACCGGGTGGACACCACGGCCATGGAAGTACTGACTGATTTGAATCTTGATCTGAGTGAGCGGGGAATCCGGATGCACCTGGCGGAGGTCAAGGGACCCGTTCAGGATCGCCTAATGAACTCACCCCTATGGACTACGCTTACCGGTCAGGTTTACCTGTCGGTCAACAGCGCTTTCGAAGCACTTGCCGCCGAGAGAATAGTCGAGACCGGCCTCTACGTTATTTAGGCGTGATTTAGTTCAGCCTCAGGCTGACGCGCTGGCCTTGCGAAGGATTGCGTGCAGTTGGTCTTTGAGGTGCAGCTTCTCTTTTTTGAGAACTTCTATTTGCTCGTGGCTGGCGGTTTCTACGCCGCTTTCCATGTTTTTGATTTTCTGATCCAACGTGTTGTGCTGCTCAAACAGACGAC
>CANFNO010000325.1 GCA_947447845.1 Burkholderiales bacterium
ATGTTGTATTTAAAGCGCTAAAGCTGCATCACGTTGCGGCGAAGCAGCTTTAGCGCAACACCGCGTTTAGCCCACTACGCGGCGACGCTTGGCCATCACGCCAATCATGCCCAGACCGGCCAGGATCAGCGCACCGGAAGCTGGTTCTGGCACAACTGTCACGGAGGCTGTCCAACCCTGGCCGCCGTTATCCAGCAACACGGTGCCACTTGGAACGTTTGAAGTTGAGGCTATGCTGTTATCAACGGCTGTGAACCACACGTTGATCATGTGTGTTCCAAAGCCGAGCATGCTGCCCACTTCCACGCCAGCGAATGACGGCGTAGTGCTGGTGGCTAAAGTTTCCCACATGTCACTAGTGTTTCCGTTGGTGTTGCCGTTAAATTTCAGGTTAACGCTTTGCGTCGTTCCGTTGTCGATCTTGTAATCCATCGTCACGACGTCAAATCCATTCGCTGGACCGCCGCCAGGAGTTGTTGTCACTTGACCGCCCAGCCAGAGAAAGCTGCCTTGCATGATGCTGCCAAGGCCAGATATCCAGTCCGGATTGGAGGTAGCGTTACTGGTATCACGGAAGGTATTACCCGTGCCGGTGCTGGTGATGGCAAAGCCGTTGGTCGCCTCGGTCACCGCAAACGCAGGGAATGCCAGCGTAGCGGCTAGGGCTAGCGCGCTGAGTTTTGGAAATCGCATAATAAAGTTTCCTTTAAAGGTTGGGGAAATATCCAGCCGGAAATCGGCTGAATTGGGGAGGCGCTCACTTAGCTTTTCAGACAACTAAGGAGCGCGCTTGTTCGTTGTATTTTTTATATTCGTTACCCCGACGCAGCCCTTGGCGCGTGAGTCCACTTGCATACCAAAGGGCTGGTATGGGTGGAAGTGGTGCGTTCAGGCCACCATATTGTTTGTGGAGCGTTACAGCTGAATCACACTGCGGCGATGCAGCCTTAGCTCAAGGCCGCTTTAGACCACAGCGCGGCGGCGCTTCGCCATGAAGCCCAGCATGCCGAGGCCGGCCAATATCAGAGCGCCGGACGTAGGTTCTGGCACCGGAGCAGCGACCACATCAAAGTTGGCGGTCCAACCCTGGCCGCCGTTATCCAGTGCCGAGTTGCCAGTGCCACCGTTTGTGTCCGATGCCGCAAATGACACCTTTATGGTGTGATTGCGAATGCCCAGTCCACTGGCAATATCCACGCCAGAGCCGCTGTTTTGCCACAGGTCGTCGTTGGTATTGGCAACGCCGGTCCTCAGCAGGTTCAGACTCAGGGCCGTGCCGCCATCGATTGAATAATTCATCACCATGGTGTCGAAAGAGGCATTCGCGTTGGGTTTGTCCGGCAGCCCAACCGGCTTCGTTAACCCCGGCCATGATTTCACTTCACCACCGAGCCACAGGCTAGTGCCTTGCTGGATGGTGGCAAAAATGCCGGTCCAGTCTGCGTTGGAAGTTGCAAGATCGGTGTCATAAAACGTAGTAGTCGTGCCTATGCGCGAACTAACAAAGCCATCAAAAACCGCGCTCGCAAACGCCGGGCTTGCCAGGGTGGCGGCCAATGCTAGCGCGCTAAGTTTTGGAAATCGCATAATAAAGTTCCCTTTTTAGTTGATGAAATATCCAGCCGGAATTCGGCTGAATGAGGGGGCGCTCACTTGGCTTTGAATATGACCAGGGAGCGTGCTTGTACGTAGTAGTTGATGTTCTCGCCGCCCACACAGCTGGTGGCACCTGAGTCCACCTGGTTGCTGCCTTCGGCCCAAGCGGCTGTATCGGTTATGCGGCACCAGGTAGTTTTTGCGGGGCCTGTCCAGGGCAAAGTGAAGTTTCTGCCCAAGGGCTCGGCGTTGTACGCCACCAGCAGGATGTCGCTACCACCTAGCTCAGTGCTGTCGTAGCGCCACATGAGGGTGCGGTTTTGGTTGTTGGCATCCGGCGCTGCGGCAGTGGCTTGCCAGAAGCTGGCATCGCCGGATGTGCTGCGGTAGCTCTTGTCCGCGCCAAACCAGTCCAGCGCGCGCATGTTGTTGCCATTGGTGTCAGCTGGCGCATAGAAATTCGCCGGACGCAAAGCGGGCTGCGACTGGCGCAACTGAATCATGCCTTTGGCAAACGACTGGAAGTTGCTCTGGTCGGCGCTGAGCGTCCACTGCAGCCAGTTGCTGGCGGAGTCCACGTTGTAGGCGTTGTTGTTGCAGTTGAGGCTGCGCAAGAATTCATCGCCCGCATTGAAGAGGGGTACACCCGCCGACAGCATGAGCAGTGCAAACGCGGTGCGTGCCTGCTGGCGTTGCTGCTGCGCGTTGCCGCCGTTATCCCATTGGTCTTCGTCCGCTGTGCCGCCATCACTCGGGCCAAGCGGCCACGCCTGCTGGTTGAAGGGGCTGTTGCACGAGTACAGGTCTTTGAGCGTGAAACCGTCGTGCACGTTCAGGAAGTTCACGGAGTACGCGGGGGCACCCCGCCCGCCATTGGGTTTGCCGAATAGGTCGGACGAACCCGCAATACGCGTGGCTAGCAAGCTGCGCGTGGCATCGCCATCGTGCACGCCATATTTGTTGGACACGCGGCGCATGGTGTCGCGCCACGCGCCGTTCCATTCGCTAATGCCTGCTGGCATGTTGCCTAGCTGATAGCCTTGCCCGTTCGGGGCCAGGCCCCATGGCTCACTGGAGAGAAACACGCCCGGCATGGCGGCTGTCACTTTGGCCATGGCGGTGCTGCTGTCTTGCCGGTCGAAGAAGAAGCGGTCAGCTTTTGTCGGGTCGGTGTTGTTGTCGTAGGAGTTGACCAGGGCGATGCCCAAATCAAAGCGAAAGCCGTCGATCCCCAGGCGGTTGCGGTAGTAGTTGAGCGAGTTGACGATCAAGTCTTGCACCTTGGGGTGGTGCGTGTTGAGGGTGTTGCCCGTGCCAGTGATGTCGTAATAAAAGTTGCGGTCAGCCGCCGTGCCGGGTGCGCGGGTGAGCAGGTAATAGCTGGAGTTGTCCAGGCCGCGCATGCTCCACATGTTGGCTTTGCCGGGGTCGGTAGCGCTCCAGGTGCCACCTTCGCCACTGTGGTTGTAAACCACGTCGGCCACGACCTTGATACCTGCGTCGTGAAAGGCCTTGACCATTGCCGCGAATTCACGAGTGGGCCCGCCTATCGATTTGTCGCAGGCATAGCGCCTGTCTGGAGCGAAGAAGCTGCTCGTCATGTAGCCCCAGTAGTTGTCGCCCTTGGTGCCGGTGGCAGAGCGGCCTGTGGCCGTGTCGTTCAAATCGTTGGCCTGGTTGTCGGATTCATGCACCGGCATGAATTCAATCGTGTTGATGCCCATGGCCGTGAGGTATGGAATCTTGGCGACGGCCCCCGCGTACGTGCCTTTGCAACTGGTTAGAGAGGCATCGCCCTGCGTGAGGCCGCGCACATGGGCCTCGACAATGATGTCGTCCTTGATGGCGCGGCTGGGCTTGTTGCCGGTAAGCAGATTGCTAAAGCCCAAGCCGTAGGGCATGGCCACGAAGCCTTTGGGCGCGACCCTGGCGCTGTCGCGCTGGCGATCAGGCACAGCGCCAGGAATGCTGGAAGTGCCGGATGTATAGACCGTGGGGTCGGTCAGCGCGGGGGTGACGAGGGAGCTCAGGTAGTTGTGGCTCATCTCCAGCGCGTAGGGGTCAAGCAGCAACTTGTTGGGGTTGAAACGGTTGCCTGCGCTGTCCACATCGCTAATGAAGCCTACGGCAGAACCGGGTGTCCAGCTGCGCGAATATGGCCAGTTGGGTCCCCATACACGGTAGCCGTAATGGATGTTGGTAAAGAGCTTGTTTGGGTTGGTCGGGTCGATATCAAAGCCCATACCACGCAGCGTGCTGGCTGGTACTGCGACCTGCCAGATCGCACTGCCTGCGACCGGGGTGAGCGCATAGCTCGCCACCTGCGCTACGCCCGTGGCTTGGGTGTAGAGGTACACCTCAATGCGTGTGGCGTTTTGTGAAAACACCCGGAAGTTCACGGTGCTGCCATTGACACTGAGATTTCCACCTAGATCATCCACGCCGCCGGGCGCCGTGGTGGCCGCGGCGCTAATGCACGGGCAAGCCAACGCCGCCAACGCAAGCGCGATGCCCACGCAGCTCTTGGCGCGTGTCAGTGAAACAGGGCGCACAACGTGCTTCATGCGGTTCTCCAAAACAAAATGCATAAACGAGCAATCAGAAATTTCAAGTTAGGTTTCAAGTCAGGCTTCAACCGGACTTAAGACCTGACGGGCTGAAGAATTGCGGCGCAAATACAGCGCCTGCGCAGCCACGCCTAACACCAGAAGGCATGCGCTGTTTGGCTCCGGCACGGCCGATACCCAGTTGCTGCCCAACACCACTTCGTTTGCCACCACCCAGGCTGAACCATCAGGGTTTGCAATGCCGACTGAAAGCGACAACAGAGGCTCGGTGGACACCACACCGAAGAAACTATTTGAGCCGTCACTTGCAAACGCAAAGCCGTGGCTACCTGCAGCATCGACGGCCACGAGGTTCAAGCGCTGACCGGCTATTGGCGTGAAGCCATCGTCTACACC
>CANFNO010000326.1 GCA_947447845.1 Burkholderiales bacterium
AAAGCCACATAGCCCTTGCGCGGCTTGCACAGCACATACAGCGGGTCGTGGCTGACGGCGGGATCAAAGCCTTGTTGTTGCAGCACACCTTTTTGAATTTTGAAGGTGTCCGTCGAACTTTGCGCTGCCATGACACGCACAAAAAGCGGCAACGCATAGTCGGGCAAATGGCTGCGCAGTTTTTGGGCCAGCTGCAGGCCATCAAAGTTGCAGTGGGCGCCCAGCACCACAGCGGCCATGCCCGCGCGTCCGTCGCAATGCGGCACCGCCACACCATAGACACAAACCTGCGCAAACCCTGGTACGGCAGCGACCGCGCGCTCGACCTCGGAGGCGGCGATGTTTTCGCCTTTCCAGCGAAACGAATCGCCCAAGCGATCGACAAAGGCGATGTGCCGATAACCCTGGTCGCGCACCAAGTCTGCGCTGTTGATCCAGCAGTCTCCCGGCTGGAACAGGTCGTGCAACAGCTTGGCCCGTGTCGCCTCTGCGTCGGTGTAGCCGTCAAAGGGATTGGTGGGGCTGACTTCGGTGACCAGCAGCCCGACTTCGCCGGTGTCCACCTGCCGCACCGCGCCATGCGCGTCGCGCTGTGGACCTGCGCGTTCCGTGTCATAGGCCAGGATGGCATAGGGCATGGTGGTGGTGCCGGCAGTGCGTGGCAAACCCAGCGCATTGGCAAACACCAGATTGCCCTCGCTGGAGCCATAAAACTCGCAGATGTGCGGAATGCCAAAGCGCTGCTGAAAAGCATCCCACAGTTCCGGGCGCAGGCCGTTGCCCACCATCAGCCGGATGCGGTGCTGGCGGTCACCCGGGCTTGCCGGACGACCAAGCAGGTAGCGGCACAACTCGCCGATATAGGCAAACGCAGTGGCGCCGCTGGCGCGTATGTCATCCCAGAAACCGGAGGCACTGAACTTGCGCGCAATCGCCAGCGTGGCCCCACTGGCAACGGCGGCGCTCCAGCACAGGGTAAGTGCACTGTTGTGGCTTAGCGGCAGGGGGCAATACAAAACATCGCCGGCCTGCAGGCGCATCGCGGCCTGGCCCATGCCATAGCCGCAGCGCAACCAGCGCAGGTGTGTCATCACAGCGGCTTTGGGCCGACCGGTGGTGCCCGAGGTGAAAACAAAGTAGCACGGCTTGCCCGCCCGAATGCGGGTGGTGCCCGGCAGGTTGGCCGTGGATGCGTTAGCGCACGCGGCACCCAGATTGAACAAACCTTTTGGTGCCTGCCCCTGCCCTACCCAAAGCCACGGCATGCCGACAGGCTGTCGCGAATAGGCATCGCGCAGAGTCTTTAGACAACTGGCTCCGACCAGCAACCGTGTGGGCCGGATCACTCCTACGCTGTAGCGTAAGGCTTCGCCGCGCTGGTTGGGATTTAGCAAGCCGGCCAGGGCCGCCACACAGGCGGGTAGTTCCGGGTGGTTGTCCATCAACAGGCCGACGCACTCACCACTGCGCACGCCCTGCCCCTGCAGCACATGGGCGATGCGATTGGCCCAGGCATTGAAGTCCTGGTAACTCCAGCACAGGCCCTCAAACAGGAGCGCAGTCTTGTCGGGGTAACGCCGGGCCTGTAGTTGCAGCAGGCTGCCAATCGACTGGCGGCTGTCGCTATGCAAGGCGTGCACTTTCAAACTGGCACGCACCATGCCGGGCACCGCAGGCACCAGTGCCAGCAGCGCCCGGCCCAGCGCGATGGGGCTGATCGAGCCCGGGGCACTGCATGGCTTCACCGAGCGAGGAATGGCCATGACTTGACCCGGTGCGCGATTCAGTTAACGCCTGCCCGGCAGCATGCGCAGCAAGGTGTTGTCACGCTGAACGTAATGGTGATAAAGGGCTGCAAAGGCATGGGCGCCGATCAAAAAGTAGCCAATGCTGCCGATGGTCTCGTGCACTTCCTTGATCTGCTCTGCCAGGTCGTGGTTCTCCAACGTGAGGGGCGGCAATTGCCAGCCAAAAAATGGGATCGGCTTACCTTCGGCGCTAAGCAGCCACCAGCCCAACAAAGGCATCGCCAGCATCAGCCCATACAGCGCCAGATGAATGAGCCCGGAGAGCCGGGTTTGCCATAGTGGCAACTCAGGTGTGATGGGTGGCGTGACGCCCCAGGCGCGGGCAAACAGGCGCAAGACCACCAGCAGCAACACTGTCAGGCCGAGCATGAAATGCCAGGTCTTGAGCAGGGCGCGCGTATCGCTGCCCTTGGGAAAAATTTCGGTCAGGTTGATGCAGGCGTAGACGCCGACCAGCACGGCCAGCGTGAGCCAATGCAGTGCGATGCTGAGTGAACTGAAGCGCGGGCTTGTGGTGGGGATATTCATCACCGCATGGTGCGCGGCAACAGCCTGTTTATCGGTGCGCCAGGCCACAGACGCCGCAATGCGGCAAGGGAATGATCGGCCTGACCTATGTATTGCAGGCGCCAAGCCCCGAGGACACTCACGATGAATATCCAGGACATCAAGGCCAATGCCTTTGCCATGCCGCTGACCAGTCCGGCGTTTCCGCGCGGCCCCTATCGCTTTAGCAGGCGCGAGTTTTTGATCATCACCTACCGCACTGACATGGATGCCCTGCGCGCCGTGGTGCCCGAGCCGCTGGAGGTGCTGGAGCCTCTGGTGAAGTTTGAATTCATCCGCATGCCCGACTCCACCGGCTTTGGCGATTACACCGAGTCCGGCCAGGTCATCCCGGTGCGGCTGAATGGCGTCAACGGCTCCTACGCCCACGCCATGTACCTGAACGACCACCCGCCCATCGCCGGTGGCCGCGAGCTGTGGGGCTTTCCCAAAAAGCTGGCCACGCCCAAGCTGGAGACTGAGATCGACACGCTGGTGGGCACGCTGGACTACGGCCGCGTGCGCATTGCCAAGGCCACCATGGGCTACAAGCACCGCGAGGTGGATCACGCCACGGTGCTGGCGTCCCTGGCGGCGCCAAATTTCTTGCTGAAGATCATTCCGCATGTGGATGGCACAGCGCGCATCTGCGAACTGGTGCGCTACCACACCACGCAGGTCACGCTGCACGGGGCCTGGACCGGGCCGGGCTCGCTGGAGTTGCATCCGCATGCGCTGGCGCCAGTGACCGAACTGCCGGTGCTCCAAGTGGTGTCGAGTCTGCATTTTGTGGCCGACCTCACCCTGGATCTGGGCGAAGTCGTTTACGACTACCTGGTATGAACGACTTTCCAATCGTCTGTGTGGGCGGCTCCGCCGGTGGGCTGGACGCGTATATCCGCTTGTTGGAAAAGCTGCCTTGCGACATGGGTGTGGCCATCGTCATCGTCAACCACATCACCACGATGCCAACCCAACTGCATGAAGTGCTGCCGCGCTTCACCACCATGCCGGTCGAGCTGATAACCGAGCGCCTGGAGATTGAGCCCAACCGGGTCTACATCATTCCGGAAAATCGCGACCTGCATGTGTTGGATGGCGAGTTCCGCCTGAAGCCGATTTCCAAACCGCGCGGCTGGCCGGATGTGATTACGGTATTCCTGGCCTCACTCACCACCTTCTGGAAGGGCAAGCTGATTGCGGTGATTGTTTCCGGCTACGACGGGGACGGTGCTGCGGCGCTGTGCGGCATACAGAAGATCGGCGGCATCACCATTGCGCAATCGCCCGAAAGCGCCAAGCAACCCGATATGCCACAGAGCGCCATCTCCAGTGGCTGCATTGATCTGGTGTTGACGCCGGAAGAAATAGGCGTCGAGATCATGCGGATTGCGCGGGCAGAAAAGCTCTGACTGCCGGAGTGCTTCATGGGTAGCGCTTTCTACGCAACACCCTATTTGTCTGTGTCTTCGCGTACGGACGCAAACCCGTCGTGCGCCCAAGATCGCTTCAGCGAGGCGGCATGCAGTGTCGTGCTCGCGAACGCAATATCCATCAACCATCAACCATCAGGACAGAGACTATGAACAAAGACCAAATCAACGGAACCGTAAGAGACCTCGCCGGACAAGTGCAGGAAGCGGCCGGTAAAACCATGAACAACAAAGAGATGCAGCTCAAGGGACTGCAAAAGCAGGTGGTGGGCCACGCTGAAAAAGCCCTTGGTGATGCCAAGCAGGGTATCAAGGATGTCAGCAACGCTGTGAAGCACGCCGTCAAATAGCTCTGATCTGCAAGCCGCAAGACGCGGCTTGCAGAGAAAAGGAATTATTCGTGACCTTCATGCACATTGCCGTACCCGTCGGCAGCCTGCGCCTCGATTCACTGAACCGAAGCATGCATGGGGCCGCCACGGCCCCCTGAACCCGGCAGCATCTGGCAGGCCGTACGGCCCACCGCCACCGTTCAGGCGTTGGCTGCCTGCATGCCGTAGCGTTGGCTCAAAGTGGTCTCTTCCAGGTGGCGATGCTTGCGAAAACTAACCTTGGGCGATCTCACCGGCACCGGCAATGCGTTCGGATGGGTGGCCGCGTAGTGGGCGGCACTGGCGGCAAAGCGTCCGCCAACACCATAAGAAAAGTCGATGGCACGCTGCACCTCGTCGCCATCCAGCGCCAGAACCTGCGAACCGTTCACCCGGAAATA
>CANFNO010000327.1 GCA_947447845.1 Burkholderiales bacterium
AGCGAGAGCATGGCTTGGTGACCACGGTGCACGCCGTCAAAGTTGCCAATCGTCAGGGCACAGGACGTTGCCACGCCAGGGTGTTTGAAGCCGCGAAAAACCTTCATGGAGTCGATATCTTTTTGATAGCAGGTGTTGCCGAACCGGCAAGCCTGTGAAGCCAATGTGTCATGTAAACCCTGTATATTGTCACCGAGCGCCGTGTGAAACGATTGTGTCGGCTGGCGCATCAGACATTTGCAGTCCGTGTTGGTGGTTTTTACCGTTGATGGAGGTCTTGAGTGAAAGTCTTGAAGTTGTCGGCCCAGGGGCTACCGCAATCATGGATCACGCTGGAGCAGGCGGTGATCCACTATGCCTCAGACGAGGTGCGTTGGGAGTCGGGTGGTGAAGTGGCCGTGTTCCATGGCGGACACAATGCACGCACCGGGCTGCAGTCCATCATCCGCGTGAACAGCATTATTGGCACGCGTGGTGTGCCCAACATCAATCCGTTCAATCTGCGTCCGGGCCTGACCAACGGCAAACTGTTTGTGCGCGACCGAAATGTTTGCGCCTACTGTGGCGGCCACTTTCATGAGACGGATCTGACGCGCGAGCACATCATTCCCTTCGCGCAAAACGGTATCGACACGTGGATGAACGTAGTTACGGCATGCCGCCCATGCAATCACCGCAAGAGCAGCCGCACGCCCGAACAAGCCCACATGCCACTGCTCTACACGCCTTATGTGCCCAGCCTGTGGGAAGACTTTATTTTGCGCAACCGCCGCATCCTGGCCGATCAGATGGAGTTCCTGATGGCGCACGTGCCGAGTTCGTCCAGGCTGCTGGTTTAGACGCATAGACACTGCGCCGTTTTGGCGCGCGGTCGATAGTGGCCACAGTTTTTCAGGGAGCACATTTCTTATGGAGTGCTCTCGTTCATGGTTTTCAATCCTGTTTTCAATCATCGCCGTCGGACGCTGCTGTCTGCTGGTTTGTTTTTGCCATCGCTCGGCCTTTCTCGCATCGGCTGGGCTGCAACTTCAACCTCTCGCGAAGTTCCAAACAACCTCGTCACGCTCGCCAAGCCCTGGCAGGACACCCTCGATCCGGCCGACTTTTTGGTCAGTGAAAAACTCGATGGTGTTCGCGCGGTGTGGGACGGCAGCGTTTTGCGCTTTCGCAGTGGCCGAACCATTGCAGCCCCACACTGGTTCATCGCAGGCCTGCCGGCAACGTCATTGGATGGCGAGTTGTGGCTAGGCCGAAAAAGCTTTGACGTGCTTTCAGGCGTGGTACGCAAAGAATCGCCAGTGGACGACGAATGGCGGTCAGTGCGTTACATGGTGTTTGATCTGCCACACGAGTCTGGCCCCTTTGTGCAACGAGCTGCGCGCATTCGGGAGTTGCTGGAGGCCGCTCCGCATCCCTGGCTGAACGCGGTTGAACAGACTTCTGTTGCCGATGCAGCAGGCCTGCAATCCCGATTGGATGGCGTGGTGGCCGCCGGTGGCGAGGGCCTGGTATTGCACCGCGCTGATTCCTTGTGGGCCCCGGGGCGCAGCGATGCCCTGCGCAAACTCAAGCCCGCCCCCGATGAGGAGGGTAGGGTGCTGGCGCATATTGCCGGGGCTGGTAAATACCAGGGCTCCATGGGTGCGCTGCTGTTGCAAACGCCGGATGGTCATCGGTTTGCACTGGGCACCGGCTTTAGCGATGCCATGCGGGCCAATCCACCGGCGGTTGGTACCCTGGTCACTTACCGGTACAGAGATCACACCCCTTCCGGTCTGCCCAGGTTTGCAACCTTTTTGCGGGTGCAGGCTGTGGAGTAACGTGCCCGGACTTCAGGCGAAAACTCCTGCCGTGTCCTGCATGCGCTCGGACACTTCGCCCAGATGGTGCAAGGTGTCGCCAAAGCTGAGTTCCAGCTGGGTGAGTTTCTTGAAGTAGTGACTGACGATGGTTTCGTCGGTTACCCCCATGCCTCCGTGCAATTGCACTGCTTGCTGTCCGACAAAGCGCATGGAGTTGCCCAATTGGTATTTGGCGCGGGCCATTGCGGCGCGCCTTTCAGGTGCGGGGGCGTTGAGCTTGAGGCTGGCGTAATAGCTCATCGAGCGGGCCAGTTCGAGCTGCATTTTCATGTCGGCCACGCGGTGGCGCAGGGCCTGAAAGGTTGCAATGGCCACACCAAACTGCTTGCGTGTGTTCATGTAGTCGGCGGTGGTGGCCAGGGTCACATCCATGACCCCCACGCCTTCAGCGCAGGTGGCGGCAATTCCGATGTCTACCGCGTGCTCCAGTGCTTTCTGTCCTTCCGCGGTGATCAACACAGCCGGCGCGTTCTTGAACAGCACTTCAGCTGCGCGACTGCCGTCCTGTGTGCCATAGCCCTGGGTGCTGACACCACTTGAGAGGCGTTCGACCAGAAACAGTCCCATCAGGCTATTGACCCTGGCACTCACCAGAAATGCGTCGGCCAGATCGCCCGCCGGTACAAGGCTTTTTTTGCCTGTGATGACGTAGCCCCCAGGCACTTGGGTGGCTTTTGTTTCACAAAGATCCAACTGATAGCGTGCAGCGCGTTCCTGGTAGGCGAGGGTGATTAGCGCAGCACCGGACGCAATCTGTGGCAGCCAGTGGCTTTGTATGGCGGCGTCGGCATAGCCTGTTAACAACGCGCCAGCGATCAGAGATTGGGTCAAGGGCTCCAGCACGATGCCGCGTCCTAATTCTTCCAGCACCACCATGGCTTCGACAGGTCCCATGCCCAGGCCGCCATGTGCCTCCGGCACAAAAAGGCCACACAAGCCCAGTTCAGCCAGTTCGCCCCAGGCGGCGCGGTCAAAGCCGCCGGCACTGACCGCTGCACGGCGACGCTCAAAGGAGTAGCCCTTGCCGACCCAGCGGCGCACGGCATCGCGCAGTTGCTCTTGCTCTTCGGTGAAATTGAAGTCCATGGGATTGCTCCGTTTAGCCCAGTACGAACTGGGACACGATATTGCGTTGCACTTCATTGCTGCCGCCATATATGGTGGTTTTGCGCATGTTGAAGTAGGTCGATGCCAGGGGCGCGCAATGCATGGCGCCACCCGGAAAGCCGCCAAGCTGGTCGCCCTGCCAGCCTGCCTCCATGGCTTCGCGAATCAGGGGTAGTGCGAAGGGGCCTGCGGCCAGCATCATCAGCTCGGAATAGCGCTGCTGTATCTCACTGCCGCGAATCTTCAACAGGCCGGCAATGTCCAGTGGGTTTTTGCCCGACTTCTCAGCTGACAGCACGCGCAGCACCATCATTTCCAGCGCCACGACATCCACCTCCAACTTCGCGATTTCGTCGCGGAAGCGTGTCGCTGCGCTGCCGCCTGTAGCGGGGTCGTACACGCCTTCCTGTTTGGCGATGCGTTTCAGGCGCTCGAGTTCGCGCTTGGCGCGATTGACATCGGCGATGTTGGTGCGCTCGTGGCTGAGCAGGTGTTTGGCATAGGTCCAGCCTTTGTTTTCTTCACCGATCAGGTTCTCAAAGGGCACTTCCACGTTGTCGAAGAAGACTTCATTCACTTCATGCGCGCCATCCAGCAGGATGATGGGCCGCACCGTAACGCCGGGGGACTTCATATCAATCAACAGAAAGCTGATGCCAGTCTGCGGCTTGCCCTCCGTGCTGGTGCGCACCAGACAAAAAATCCATTCCCCGTACTGTCCCAATGTCGTCCAGGTCTTCTGACCATTGACGATGTACTTGTCTCCCACACGCTCGGCACGTGTCTTGACCGAAGCCAGGTCGGAGCCGGAGCCGGGTTCGCTATAGCCCTGGCTCCACCAGACTTCGCCGCTGGCGATGCCAGGTAGAAAGCGCTGTTGTTGCTCAGGTGTTCCAAAGGCCATGATGACTGGCGCCACCATCACCGGGCCAAAGGGCACGACGCGCGGCGCACCGGCCAGCGCACATTCTTCTTCAAACAAATGTTTTTGCACCGCGTTCCAGCCGGGTCCACCAAACTCCTGCGGCCAGCCGTGGCCCAGCCAGCCTTTCTTACCCAGGATGCGGGCCCAGCGCTGCATATCGTCGCGGCTCAGGTGCAAGGCGTTGTGCACCTTGTGCGCAAGATCATCAGGCAGATTCGCCCGTACCCAGCTGCGGATATCGGCGCGGAACTGTTGTTCTTCGGGTGTGAATGCCAAGTCCATCAATGTCTCCGTTGGTGTTGTGTGATGTGGCTACGCGACCGTTTTTAGCACGCCAGGGCGAATGCGCATGTCCTTGCCGTGACAAAATCACGCGCAATGAAAAACATTGTGATCCTGATTTCCGGTGGCGGCTCCAATATGGCTGCTGTGGTGCGCGCATCCCAACGCGAGAACTGGGCAAAACGCTACGGTGCACAAGTCGCTGCGGTTGTAAGCAACAAGGCCGATGCCAAAGGATTGGAGTTTGCCCGCGCACAAAACATCGCTACAGAGGTGCTAGACCACAAGTCCTATGCAAGCCGCGAGGAATTTGATGCTGCACTGGCAGAGCGCATTAGCGCCTATGACACGCCCGAGCAGCCTGCTCTGGTA
>CANFNO010000328.1 GCA_947447845.1 Burkholderiales bacterium
ACTAAGCCTGCAGTCTTTTTTCCAAGATCCGGCTCGCGTCCTGGAGGGCTATCACCAGCGCCTCGCGCAGTGGGTGGGGTGTGGGGTTATCCGGCAACATCAGGCTGATGCGAAAGGGAATTGCAAAGGTCAGGGCGCGCACCTCCAGCCCTTCGCCCGCGCACTCCAATGCGGTGAGCGGATTCACAATCGCCACGCCCAGTCCTTGCCGCACCATGGCGCAAATGGCCACGGCACTTTCCGTTTCCAGACATTGCAGGCGGTTGACCCCCTGCTCTGAAAACATGAGGTCGATCGCTTGGCGATAGGGGTCATTCACCGCCAGGCTGATGAAACGCTCTCCTTCAAAGTCCCGGGGTTGCAGCATGGCCTTGCGGCACAGGGCGTGGGAGGCCGGGAGCACGGCCACTTCATTGGCTTCAAACAGGGCTTGCCAGCCAACACCCGGAGGCGACTCACGGGCTTCGCTTAAGCCCAGATCAAAGCGCTGCTCTGAAAGTGCTTGTTCCAACCAGGGAGACTCCAAGGGCTGCACGCTCACCAGGGCTTCAGGAGCGGTCTTATTCAAGGCCAGCAACGCGTGCGGCACCAGCGCATGGGCCAGTGCGGGCAGGCAAGCCAAACGCAGCCGCGTGCCGGACAGCGTGCGCAATTCCCGCGCGCGCTGGGCAATCTGCTCCAGCCCGATAAAGGACCGCTCCACCTCTTGCATCAAGGCCAACGCCCGTGCCGTGGGACGCAAGCGCCCGCGCACCCGGTCAAACAGATCAAAGCCCAATAGTTGCTCCAGACGGGCCAGCTCGCGGCTCAGCGTGGGCTGGCTGGAGTTGCTGGCTTCGGCGGCCCGGCTCAGGTTTCCATGCAGCATCACGCTGCGAAACAGGCCGAGCTGGCGGTGGGTGAGGACAGGCGCGCTGTCTGCTGGTGGCCGAAAGTGCTTTGCGAAGGACATGACTTAACTATATCCAATATGAATGCATGTCTCACAAAAATGGCATTGCTGTTATGGGTTTGCTTGCGGCATGATCAAGCCATGAACCCCTTTAATCCCTCCCTCCTGGCCGATCTGGCCCGCCAACACGGCACGCCTTTGTGGGTCTATGACGCCGCTACCATTCGGTCGCGCGTGGCAACTCTGCAGCAGTTTGACACCGTGCGCTTTGCCCAAAAGGCCAACTCCAACACCCATTTGCTGCGCCTGTTGCGTGAGCAAGGCGTCGCGGTAGATGCGGTGTCACTGGGTGAGATCGAGCGCGCCCTGGCCGCCGGTTTCCAACCCGGCTTGATTGACAGCCACGCCGAAATCGTTTTTACGGCCGACTTGCTGGATCACGCCACGCTGGCGCGGGTCACTGAACTGGGCATTCCGGTGAACTGCGGCTCCATCGATATGCTGGGCCAGTTGGCTGCCGCCAGCCCCGGCCACCCGGTCTGGCTGCGCATCAACCCCGGCTTTGGCCACGGCCACAGCAACAAGACCAACACCGGTGGCGAGCACAGCAAACACGGCATCTGGCATGGCGACTTGCTGCGCGCCTGTGCGCAGATCAAGTCCTTGGGGCTTTCGCTGCAAGGCTTGCATATGCACATTGGCTCGGGGGTCGACTACAGCCATTTGCAGGAAGTGTGCGGCGCGATGGTCGACCTGGTGAAAACCGTTCACGCCCAGGGTCTGGATATGCGCGCCATCTCGGCCGGTGGCGGCCTGTCTATTCCTTACCAGGCAGGTGAACCAACGATTGATACCGCGCACTACTTTGCGCTGTGGGACGCTGCGCGCAACACCATCGCTGGGTTGCTGGGCCACGCGGTAGAACTGGAGATCGAACCGGGCCGCTACCTCGTGGCCGAGTCCGGTGTGATGGTGAGCGAGGTGCGCGCCACCAAACACCAGGGCGCACAACATTTCGTGTTGGTGGATGCGGGCTTTAGCGACCTGATGCGCCCGGCCATGTACGGCAGCCACCACGGCATGGAAATCATCTGCGCTGACGGCAGTCTGCCGACCGCGGAGCGGCACATGACGGTAGTCGCTGGCCCGCTTTGTGAGTCAGGCGATGTGTTTACCCAGGGCGAGGGCGGCGTGGTGCTGCAGCGCGAACTGGCAACTGCGCAAGTGGGCGATTTGCTGGTGGTGCATGACACCGGCGCCTATGGTGCCTCCATGTCCAGCAACTACAACACGCGTCCGCTGATACCGGAGGTGCTGGTGGAAAGCGGTGCCGCACGGCTGATCCGCAGGCGCCAGACGGTGGCGGAGTTGCTGGCGCTGGAGGCGGTCTAGCCCTGCGCTACCGGTCGACTCGGGTCACTGCACCACTCGCTCCAGCTTCCGGCAAACAAGGCGGTGCGTCCCAGGCCGGCAATTTCCATAGCGAGGATGTTGGGCACGGCGCTGACGCCACTGCCGCAGTGGTGCACCACCTCGGCCGGGTTGCGCTGGCCCAGCAGGGCGGTGAATTCTGCGCGCAGGGTAGCGGCGTCTTTGAACCGGCCATCGGCGCCTATGTTCAGGTTGAACGGGCGGTTTAGCGCACCGGGAATGTGGCCTGCCACCGGGTCAATCGGTTCCACCTCGCCCCTAAAACGCGGTGCGCCGCGCGCGTCCAGCACATGCTGGGTGGCTTTGCCCAATTGGAATACGACCGTGTCCACATCGACCAATTGCACCAGCGGCTCCTTAATCTGAAAGTTCGTGGCAGGCCGGGTAGTATCCACATTGCTGACCACTGCGCCACCGGTTGCCTGCCAGGCTTGAAAGCCCCCATCCAGCACAGCCACGTTTTCATGGCCCAACCACTTCAGCATCCACCACAGGCGCCCGCAATAGTTGGCACCCTGGCGGTCATACACAACCGCTTGCATGCTGTTATCAAAACCCACGCTGGACAGCCAACTGGCAAAGACATCGCGCGCGGGCAGCGGATGACGTCCGCCGGACGCAGCGCGGGTGATGCTGCGGTCGCCTTTGGCGCTCAGTGCGTTGTCCAGATGGGCATAGACGGCACCGGGGATGTGGGCCTCGTGGTATTGCTGAGGGCCAATTTCTGGTTTCATCAGGTCGCAGCTGCAGTCAAACACCATGCACGGCGTTGCACTGCCGAGCAGGGCTTGCAGTTGGGTGGCCGAAATCAAGGTGGTGAATGGGGTAGGAAGCGCGAGGCTCATCGGACAGTCTCCATGGTGGGCATGCGGAAGTGTAGCCAAGCGGTGTGGCATTTTTGATAAAACGCAACGGCCGCTCTGGCGCTAAACCTTAAGGTGGGCGACCCAATAGCACAAGGTTTCAAGATGGTTGCATTTTCACGCGTGGCTCTGGTCACCGGCGGCACGGTTGGTATCGGCGCGTCCATTGCCGAGGCCTTACTGGCTGCCGGCTATCGCGTGGCGGTCAACTACGGACGCAACGTGGAGGCTGCACATGCGTTCGAGGCGCGTACTGGCATTAACGCCTATGCCTGGAATGTGGCCAATTGGCAGGCCTGTAGCGATGGAGTGGCGCGGGTGCAGACCGCTTTGGGCCCGGTGGAGGTGCTGGTTAACAATGCCGGCATCACGCGCGACGCCATGTTGCACAAGATGAGCGCAGAGCAGTGGCGTGAAGTGATCGATGTTGACTTGGATGGTTGTTTCAATATGTGCCGATCGGTGATTGAAGGCATGCGCGAGCGCAAGTTTGGGCGCATCGTCAATATCAGCTCGGTGAACGCTTTGTCAGGCCAGGCCGGGCAGACCAATTACGCCGCAGCAAAGGCCGGCATGATTGGCTTTACCAAGTCGCTTGCACGCGAAGGTGCATCGCACAACATCACGGCCAATGCCATTGCCCCCGGCTACACCGACACGGCCATGGTGGCTGCGATAAAGCCGGATGCGCTGTCCCGGATTCTGCAGTCCGTCCCGGCAGGGCGATTGGCAGAACCGGCTGAGATTGCGCGGGGTGTGGTCTTTTTGGCTGCAGACGAGTCTGCGTTTATCAATGGGATCACACTGGCTATTGACGGGGCCAAATACCCGTCATAAAAAGTGGTGGTATTTTGAAGCGGCTAGGATGATGACGCGCCTGAATAACTCAGGCTTTCATCAATGAGTTGCTCCATGAAACTTCACCCACTTACAGGTTGTTGGCGCGTACTTTCTTGTTTATTGGTGTTTCTCTCAGTGTTGCTTGCGGGCCGTGCAAGAGCCGAAACATTCGACTGGAGCATCGGAGCCTATGGCGGGCAGTATTACGACTCCGAGCCCGCCGGTTGGATAGAGGGCAGGGCCAACTATCTGGATCAAT
The DNA here is from genome assembly GCA_947447845.1 of Burkholderiales bacterium. The sequence continues at coordinate 4,286 of CANFNO010000328.1, forward strand.
ACCTGGTGGCAGTGACTGCCAGTAAAACCCTGTGGCGCTCAGAGACATTGCCCCTGTCAGTGGAATTGGACGGCATGCTCGGACAGCAATCGGGGCTCGCCTCAATAACCGAAGTCGGGGTGGTTCCCGTACTGCGCTGGAGCAGCTTCCCTTGGAGAAATATTTTGCAGACCGACCTGCGTGTGGGCCCGATCGGGATTTCCTACACCAGCAGCATCAGCCCGTTGGAGCGCGGTAAGGAA
>CANFNO010000329.1 GCA_947447845.1 Burkholderiales bacterium
ACTACTCTATCATAGCGTAGTGTGAGTGCAAAATAAGAAAAATAGCCACTTATCGCGCCATTACAAACTTCAACTTTTTACCGACTAGATCCTTGATTTCATTGAACTTTGTGGCGGTTCGTGTCGATTAGCTGTCGAACCCGGGAGGATATGCATCAGGCGAGTACGGCACGCCCTCTAAAACAAGCGATGGAGCACACGAACGCTCATCTCCGTGCGGTAAGCAACAGCCATCTTGTCCATCCACTCCGGCATTTATTCATGGAAGGTCAAGTCACCTCACGATTGAGGCGTTAGTTCCGCAAGCTTAGTTTCTGCTCGGTGCCGAATTTGACTTTGCCCGACCCACTGCAGCGAGTATTTGACCCACAACGGAAAGCTTCTCTCCGGGCGATAGGGTATCGAGTTGCTTCCTCATGGACAGCCGAAACGATTCCTTCTCTTCATCGGTCGTGTCCTCCCATTGTTTCGACAGGGACTCGTACATCTCAGCCTGGCGGTCCTGCGGCATGGCCAGCACGGCTTTGATGTCGAAGTCCGGTATCGGCGTTGCGGTGGCCATGACGTTCAAAGAAACGAGAGCCATGGCAAGGATGGTTTTGTACATCATGGTTTTAGTGTGGTCAGGTTTCAGCCCGGGCTGATCACAATGTCAGAGCAGGGGAAGGCCACGCAGGGCAGCGCATAGCCTTCAGCCTTTTCTTCGGCGCTCAAGCCGGGCCATTCCAGTTCATAACGCACCTGGCCGCTGTCGAGTTTACCGATGCAGGTGCGGCACGTGCCATTGCGGCAGGAACTGGGCCAGTTGGCACCGCCCATCTCCAGGGAGAGAAGCAGAGGCTGGTTGCTTGGGGCGTCGACTTGGCGGTCGTCGGAGGTGTCCGTGGCGATGTACCAGGTCTCAGGTTGGGTCGGTGGATTCAGATGCAGCCTCGTGATTTCATGCTTGCCCAAGCATTTCTATGGTCACGAGTGTAATGCCCGACTCCGTCACCCTGAAGCGCTTGCGGTCTTCTTGCGGGTCCAGGCCAATGTGCGTTCCGGGTGCAATAACGCATTCAGAATCGATGATGCATTTCTTGAGCACACAGTTTTCACCGATGTGCACATCCGGCAGCACGATGCTGTCTTCCACGAGCGTGTTGCTGTCGACCCGCACGCCTGAATAAAGCAGGGAACGACGCACAGTGGCACCGCTGACAATGCAGCCGCCCGACACCGTAGCATCCACAGCCATGCCACGCCGGCTATCAAAGTCAAACACAAACTTGGCTGGCGGGAGTTGCTGCTGCCAGGTCCAGATGGGCCAATGGCTGTCATACAGGTTGAGCTGTGGCACCACCTGGATCAGGTCCATGTTGGCTTCCCAGTACGCATCCAGCGTGCCGACATCGCGCCAGTAGGGCGGCTTGCCCGCTTCGCCTACGTGACTGTCGCAAAAGGTCTGGGCAAAGGTGCGGTAGCGCTTGACGCAGTGTGGAATCAAATCTTTGCCAAAGTCGTGGCTGGATCTGGGGTCATCGGCATCGCGCTGCAACTGTTCAAACAGAAAGGCCGCGTTGAATACGTAAATACCCATGCTGGCCAATGCCATGTCAGGGTGCCCAGGTATGCCCTTTGGGTGCGCAGGCTTTTCTTCAAATGCCACCACGCGCTGTTCGTCATTCACGGCCATCACGCCAAAGCCCTTGGCTTCCTCGATGGGCACTTCGATACAGGCCACCGTCAGGTCCGCCTGGTTGGCGACGTGCGCTGCCAGCATCCGGCCGTAGTCCATGCGATAGATGTGATCGCCAGAAAGCACCAGCACATATTCCGGCTTGGAGGCGCGGATTTCCCGCATGTTTTGGAACACCGCGTCTGCGGTGCCGCGGTACCAGCTTGATTCGTTAACCTGTTGTTGGGCCGGCATGATCTCAATGAATTCGCCCAGGCGTCCGTCCAGAAAACTCCAACCCAGTTGCAGGTGCCGCACCAGGCTTTGTGATTTGTATTGCGTGGCGACCCCGACCTTGCGCACGCCGGAGTTGACACAGTTGGACAGGGTGAAATCAATGATGCGGAACTTGCCGCCGAACGGCACGGCCGGTTTGCTGCGCCAATTGGTCAATTCATGCAGACGGCTACCTCTGCCACCCGCCAGAATCATGGCGAAGGTGCTACGTGTGAGTTGGCTGACAAAGCGCGGATCGCGGGGGCGTGACAGGTTCTGGGCACTATCTTGGACTTTTTTCAGCATGGCGGCGCCTTGGCAGTAGGTGACAAATTTGGTGTGACGGGGTGGTGTGGCTCTGGTTTGCAGGCCTGGGTTAACTATGTTGCTAGAACGGCTCAATATAAATGACATATATCAAACCTGAGTGGAAATGAGGCGGTAAAAAGATAGTCTCGGTTATGCTGCTCCAAATCAATTTTTCACCGGGAAGTCATGCGGCCTGACGGTTCTTCGAGGCGTTCCATTGCCAGTTGGCTGCAACAGTCTGAGTGGCTGCAGTTCGGCATGGTCGCGTTCGGATATGTCATTTGTGCCCGGTTTGCCTCGCTTTACGCGTTGACCAAGAGTGGCGCAGTAGTGCTTTGGCTGCCTAACGCCATCGTTCTCAGCGCGCTGCTACTGACCAAGTACCGGCAATGGTGGAAGTTTGGTGCCACTTTGGTGGTGTCTGAATTGTTGTCCGATGCAGGTGCTTTTCCCTTCTGGCAGGCCTCGGGCTTCGTGCTCGCCAATTTGTTTGAAGTGCTGCTGGCCGCATTTCTGATACGGCGCTTGTGTGGCAAAAATTTTGCCTTTTCAAATCTGACCGAAGTCCTGACGTTTGCCGCCATTGCCATGGGCGTGGCACCTGCTTTGGCCGCGCTGCTGGGTACGGCAATTCACTTTGCCAATGGCATCGAAGTGGTCAGCTTTTTTGATCATTGGCAGATCTGGTGGATTGGCGACGGTATGGGCTTGGTCGTACTCACGCCGCTGTTATTTGGCTGGCTTCACATGAGCCCGCAGGCGCATCAGGAGGTGCGGCCCTCTGTGACGGAGTACATTGTTTTTTCGGTACTTCTGGGCGCGCTGTTGACCTTGATCTTTTTTACCCAGCCAGGTGCGCATATTCCTTTGATAGGTAGTCCACTGCTCTTGTTGCCCATGTTTGGTTGGTCTGCCATGCGCTTTGGTACGCGTGGTGTGTCCTTTTTGGGTTGCCTGGTGAGTCTGATAGCGATAGCAATGACCGCCAATGGACGCGGAATGTTTTCCATGCTGGGCGATGAGGTGAAAACTTTGGTGTTGCAGCAATATTTGGCCGCGCTGCTGCTGACGAGTTTGGCCGGTGCTGCCATATTGAATGACCTGCGTACCAAATACCAAAGTCTGCGCCTGTTTGAGCAGGCCATTGAAAACATGGGTGAAGGCCTGGCCATTGTGGATGCGCGCAAAGCGGATCTTCCGATGGTGTACTGCAACCCGAAATTTCAGGAAATTACCGGCTACCACAGCAGTGAGGTCATCGGCAAGAACTGCCGCATGCTCAACGATGCAAACCGGAGTCAACCGGAGTTGGCTGAGCTTCGGGAACAACTTGCCCAAGCCAAGCCGTTTACCATCACGTTGCAAAATTTCCGCAAGAATGGCCAGGCCTTCTGGAACCAGTTAACCACCACCCCGGTATGGGATGAAAACGGCGAGCTAAGCCATTTCATTGGTATTCAAAGAGATGTGACTGATATCCGGGAGGCACAGCAGAATTTGCTCAAAACCCATGACGAGTTGACGGTGTTGAATCAGGAACTGGAGCAGCGGGTAGCCTCCAGAACCTTGGAACTGGAGCGCCTGGCCACGACTGACCCTTTAACCGATGCGCACAATCGCCGCTTTCTATTGGCGCGTGCCGAGATTGAGATGGCACAAGCCAGACGCCAGGGCAGCGCCTTGTCCATCGTCATGTTTGATATTGACCATTTCAAGCGCATCAATGACACCCATGGCCATATTGCCGGGGACCGCGTACTGGTGGCTCTGAGTCATGCGGTACGCAAGGAAATGCGCTTGGGCGACACCTTTGCAAGGGTGGGGGGGGAGGAATTTGTGCTGCTGCTGCCGCAGTCTGATGCCGAGCAGGCTTTGCAGGTCGCCGAGCGTTTGCGGCGCATGATCGAGGAACTGGAAATAGATGCAGGTAGCGCGCTGGTGTTGCGCATTACTTCCAGCTTTGGTGTTGCAACGCTAACCCCAAAAATCGACGGTGTCGATGCGCTCTACCTTGCGGCCGACACGGCCATGTACCGAGCCAAAGACGCAGGAAGAAACTGCGTAGTGGCTTTTGGTACAGCCGTCTATTCGTCGTGAAGGCGTGGCGTGGATAAACCCTCGGCCGGCTCGCCGGTGTCGGGGTCTATCCAGTCTGCGATGCCGATTTCGTCCTCGGCTTCTTCCAGCGACTCTCCAGGCTCGGCATCGTCGTCGGCATCTGCGTCGGCTGATTGCATGTCGGAAAGCGCCTCTTCCATGCTGGCGAATGGCCCGGATTCCT
>CANFNO010000330.1 GCA_947447845.1 Burkholderiales bacterium
CGTGACGCACTGGCCATCAAGCAGCAACTCGGTGTGGTGACGCAACTCGACACGCTGGACCCGGACTTCAGCTGTGCGGAAAACCTGCTGGTCTATGGCCGCTACTTCGGCATGAAGGACAAGGCCATCAAAGAGCGCATCCCGGCGCTATTGGAATTTGCCTCGCTCACCAGCAAGGCCAACGCCAAGCCCGGCGAACTATCCGGCGGCATGAAGCGCCGCCTCTCGCTGGCACGCGCTTTGGTCAACAACCCCAAGCTCCTGCTGCTGGACGAACCCACCACCGGACTGGACCCGCAAGCACGCCACCTGATGTGGGAGCGCCTGCAACTGCTTCTGCAGCAGGGCAAGTCGATTCTGCTGACTACTCACTTCATGGACGAGGCCGAACGCCTGTGCTCGCGCCTGCTGGTGCTGGATCACGGCAAAAAGATTGCGGAAGGCGCGCCGCGTGACCTGATCGCCCAACACCTGGAGCCCGATGTGGTGGAGGTCTATGGCCAGGGTGCACTGGGGTTGGTGGAAACCCCGCTGGCCGCCTTGGCCGCGCGCGTGGAAGTGAGCGGCGAGACCGTGTTCTTCTACACCCACAATGCCCACGATTTGATCGAAGCCTTAAGCGCGCATCCGCAACTGCGCACCCTGCACCGACCGGCCAATCTGGAAGATTTGTTTTTGAAATTGACGGGCCGCCAGATCCGTGAGGACGCATGATGAGCACACCCCATTCCGCCCCTTCCATTTGGAGCGCCCCGAAGGTCTCCCTGCGCTTCTGGCCCGTGTTCCTGCGCAACCTGCTGGTCTGGCGCAAGCTGGCCATTCCCAGCCTGGTGGGCAATATTGCCGAACCGCTGATGTGGCTGGTGGCCTTTGGCTACGGCATGGGCGCACTGGTCGGGCAGGTTACGGTGCAAACGCCCGAGGGCGCAGTCGCGGTACCCTACATTCTGTTTCTGGCGAGCGGCTCGATCTGCATGAGCGCCATGCAGGCAGCCTCCTTCGAGGCGCTGTACTCAGCCTTCTCGCGCATGCACGTGCAAAAGACCTGGGACGGTATTTTGAACGCCCCGGTGGGTCTGGACGACATCGTTTTTGCCGAAATGGTGTGGGCCGCCTTCAAGGCGCTGTTCACGGTGACGGCCATCATCGGCGTCATGCTGGTTCTGGGCATCACCCATTCGCCGAAGTTGCTGCTGGCTTGGCCCATCCTGTTTGGCGTGGGCGTGACGTTTAGCTGCATGGCCCTGGTGTTCAACGCCATGGCCAAAGGCTATGACTTTTTCACCTATTACTTCACGCTGTTCCTGACGCCGGTGATGTTCTTGAGTGGCGTGTTCTTCCCGCTGGAGCAGTTGCCCGAAACTGTGCGCCTGGTGGCCAACTGGTTGCCTCTGGCCAGCGCCGTGGCCCTGGTTCGCCCGCTGTTCATGGACCAATGGCCGCAAGATGCTTGGCGCCATGTGCTGGTGCTGGTGGCCTATGCCAGTGTGTCGTTCTGGATCGCACTGGCGCTGACACGCAAGCGTTTCCGGAAGTAAGCGCGGCGACATCGGGCCCCACGCCAGCCGCACAAATGCAAACTCCGCGTCAGCCACCTGCGGCATGATGTAGGGATAACTATTCCTACAAAAGTACGGAGACTGCATGAGACTGGCAATGATGTCCGATATCCATGGAAACATTCAGGCACTGGACGCCTGTTTGGACCACGCGCGCGCGCAGCGTGCAGATCGCTTCGCCTTTCTGGGCGATTTGGTGGGCTACGGCGCGGACCCCGGCGCCGTGCTGGACCGCCTCATGCCGCTCAAGGAAGACGGCGCCATCGTGCTCAAAGGCAACCATGACGAAATGGCCGTCAACCCACCCGCCGACGTAAAAAACATTGGCAGCAGCACCGCCGCCTGGACCCATAGCCAGCTAGACGCAAGCCAACGCGCTTGGCTGGATGCCCTGCCCCTAAGCGCCCAATTGGACAAAATTCTGCTGGTCCATGCCAGTGCCGATGGCCCTGAACTCTGGCGCTACGTCTACGACGAGCGCGCCGCCACCGCCAGCCTGGATGCCGCCACGCAGACTCCGGGCGTGCAATACGTGTTCGGCGGCCATGTGCATGAGCAAAGCCTGTATTACAGGGGCTCCACCTCCAGCCTGATGAAGTTCACCCCGCAGCCTGGTGTGGCGGTGCCTGTCCCATCGCACCGCCAGTGGTTGAGCACGGTGGGCTCGGTGGGCCAACCGCGTGACGGCAAGCCCGAGGCCATGTATGCCCTTTTGGATACCGACCGCTGGCAACTCAGCTTTCACCGCGTGGCCTATGACCACGACGCTGCGGCCTGGGCGATACGCTCGGCCGGTCTGCCCGACTTCTTTGCTGACCGACTGGAGCGCGGAAGATGAAGCTGCTGGAGCCCGGTGCCGAAATAGACGGCTTCTTGATCGAGGAATGCATCCACTCCGGTGGCATGGCACACATCTACCAGGTGCGTTATGCCGATGGCAGCCAGGGCCCGGGCTTTCCGATGGCGATGAAGATCCCCCGCATGACCGCAGGCGACGGCGCCGAAAACATCGTCAGCTTTGAGGTCGAGAGCCAGATCATGCAGGTGCTTACCGGCAACCATGTGCCGCGTTTTGTCGCCGTGGGTGACCTGAGCCGCGTGCCTTATCTGGTGATGGAATATGTGCACGGCCGGACACTGCAGCACTGGCTGGATGCCGAGATGCCCCCTTCCGTGGGCGAAATCATTCACCTGGGCGTGGCCATGGCCCACGCCATACATGCCCTGCACCAGCAAAACACGGTGCATCTGGACCTGAAGCCCGCCAACGTGCTGATCCGTGAGGATGGCAGAGCCGTGATGCTGGACTTTGGCCTTTCGTGCCACTCGCATTACCCCGATTTGCTGGCAGAGCAATTGCGCAAAGCAGTCGGCTCACCGGCCTGGATCGCCCCGGAGCAAGTGGTCGGCGTGCGCGGCGACCCGCGCAGCGACATTTTTGCCATCGGCGTCATGCTCTACCAGTTATGCACCGGTGAGTTGCCCTTTGGCGAACCGCAAACTGCCGCGGGCATGCGCCAGCGTTTGTGGATGGACCCGACGCCACCGCGCAAACTCAAACCCGATCTGCCACCCTGGCTGCAAGAGGTGGTCATGCGCTGCCTGGAGCCCGAAGCGGCGCAGCGCTACCCTTCAGGCGCACACCTGGCTTTTGACCTGGCCAACCCGGACCAGATTCGGGTCACGGACCGCGGCAACAAGGTCACCGGTACCCAATTCAAGGTCCACTTCAAGCGCTGGTTCAAGGCCGCAGGCATGCACTACCAGCCCAGCCCGGTTGCGTCGCAACAAATTGACGAAGTGCCCATCGTGATGGTGGCGGTGCCGCACAACGATGTGACCGACGCCACGCTGTATTCCCTGCGCCAGGCTGTGGCCCGCTCGCTGGGCACCCGACCGGGCGCGCGCCTGGCCTGTGTCACCGTCATTTCGCCCAGCCAGACCAGTTCCTCCGAAGATCAAAAGAGTGAATCCACGGTGCACCGGCGCTACCTGACCTCGCTGCGCCAATGGGCACAACCGCTGGATCAGCCGGGGCAGCAAACATCCTTTCACGTGCTGGAGTCGGGTGATGTGGCCGAAGCCATCCTGGACTATGCGCGGGGCAACAACGTCAGCGTCATCGTGATGGGTGCCGCCACCCATGGTCTGAAAACCCAGCGTTTTATCGCCACAGTGCCCATCAAAGTGGCCATGGACGCGCCCTGCACCATCATTCTGGTGAAGCAATCGGTGCCGTTTGAGTTGCTGGGTAACTCCACCTCACAGGCCGAGACTGCGGGCGATTCCGATTCGGACTCTGAGGGCGGTTCCTCGATCTAGCGTTTACCGCATCGGCTTAGGCTTACCGCACCAGCCTGGGGCTGCGGGCGGCGCTGACTCAAAGCGTCAAAGCGTCAAAGCGTCAAAGGGGTCGGCCCAATCGCTTCTCCACCTCGCGCCGTTCCCACTGCGGGCCGAAAAAGACGCTCAGCTTGAACACCCGAAGTGCATGCATGAGGATGCCAAGACCCCAGCCCAGCGTGGGCCAGATAGCCCAGAGATGGTTAGAGTTGGTGTACAGGTTAATCCCCCACAAAACCGGGATGACCACCGCGTATTGCAGCAGGTGCATATAAAACTTGCGCAACATGCGGACATGGAGAAAGGCCTCGGCCTCTTCGCGCTCTGGGCTATTGCTATTAGATAGGGTGGCAGTGGTCATGGATGGCTCCGGGTTTAGGCTTGCAAAATCAACTTCAAACACCGCAGCCAGGGATTTCAGTGTCTCGGTGCTGGCCGGTTGGCCCGCTTCGATACGCTGCACCGTGCGCACACTCAAGCCGCTGAAGTCGGCCAACTGTTGTTGCGACCAGCCTTTAATCAATCTGAGTTTTTGCACTTGCATGTCATTTTTCTCCTGGGTTTGCGGTATGCAGACTATCCGATTTCCAGGCCCGAATGAACACGACAGAGCCCCGAC
>CANFNO010000331.1 GCA_947447845.1 Burkholderiales bacterium
AGCGGGCAGGAACTCATCGTCTCCTGCGGCCCCGGCCATGTTGCCCAGGCAGGGCAGGACGTGCAAATTCAGTTTACGCAATGCCTGTGGTTTGATGCAGCAGACCAACGGGTTCGGACTTGACACCTTTCAAACGGGACATTGATATGCCATTGAACAACCTCATTCAGAACGCAACGCAAACACTGGTCGACCACCTCGAAGAACTCACCGCACTCGATCAGGCCATTGGTGATGGCGACCACGGCCTCAACATGAAACGCGGCGCCCAGGCGATTCAGGCCAAGCTGCCCGACCTGCGATCGATGGCTGTGAACGACGCGCTCAAGATCATGGGTAAAACCTGCGTGGCCATGATTGGCGGCTCCAGCGGCCCGGTGTTTGGCACGCTCCTGATGACGCTGGGCAAAGAGTTGCCCGAGCAGGCAACCGCTGCTGACCTGGCGGTGGCCTTGCGCCGGAGCATCGAGGCGCTGACCCGGTTGGGTAAAGCCGAAGTCGGGCAGAAGACGCTGCTCGACGTGCTGGACCCGGTGCAAAAAGTGCTGGCCGCCGGTGGCCCGGATTTGATTGCGCGGGTGCGCCAATGCGCCTTTGACAGTGCGCTGGCGACTGCCGATATGGATGCCACGCGCGGGCGCTCTTCCTTTTTGGGCGACCGCGCCAAGGGCCATGTGGACCCCGGCTCACGCTCCATGGCCCTCATCATCGGCTCGGTCTGCGACAGCCTGAGCCAGGCCTGAAACCTCTTCTATCAATCAACTATTGGGTGCGCTATGAAAAACTTGATGAACAACGTGGATACCGTGCTGGCCGAATCGCTGGATGGCTTTGCTGCAGCACACGGCGACATTGTGGCCCTGGGTGCTGACCGGGAATTCATACGGCGCCAGCGCGTCAAGCCGGGCAAGGTGGCACTGATCTCCGGTGGCGGCACCGGGCATGAGCCGCTGCACGCGGGCTTTGTCGGACACGGCATGCTGGATGCGGCCTGTCCCGGCCAGATCTTTACCTCGCCCACGCCCAACCAGATGCTCAATGCGGCACAAGCGGTGGACGGCGGTGCCGGTGTGCTGTTCATCGTCAAAAACTACTCCGGCGACATGATGAATTTCCAGATGGCCTCCGACATGCTGGACCAGGAGAATGCGGTGGTCATCGTCAACGACGACGTGGCCGTGGAAGACTCCACCTACACCACCGGCAGACGCGGCGTGGCCGGTACCCTCATCATCGAAAAAATTCTGGGCGCGGCTGCCGAGCGCGGTGACAACCTGAAGCAACTGCAGGCCCTGGGCAACGCGGTCAACAAGGCCACCGCTTCCATGGGCGTGGCGCTGACCTCGTGCACCGTACCGGCCGCAGGCAAACCCACGTTCCAGATCGGCATGCACGAAATGGAGGTGGGCGTGGGCATCCACGGAGAGCCGGGCCGCCGCCGCGTGCCATTGGCCAGCGCCGACGAGATTGCCGAAGAACTCACTGGCGCGGTGCTCAAGGACCTGGCCCTGAGCGCCGGGCAGGAAGTCATTCTGCTGGTGAATGGCTTTGGTGGCACGCCCCTGCTGGAACTGTATTTGATGGTCAACGCCGCCCGCGCTGTACTGGAACGCAGCGGCGTGAAGGTGGTGCGCTACCTGACCGGCTCGTACGTCACCTCACTTGAGATGGCAGGCTGCTCCATCACCGTGACGGCGCTAACGCCGGAGTTTCTGGCGCTGTGGGATGCGCCAGTGCACACTGCCGCGCTGCGCTGGGGCATGTAGGCGGCCGCTGCTCAAGGGGGCTCGGCAGCGCGCTGGTGGCGTTTGGCTTGCAGCAATGCCCGTGCATCGTCCATTAGCTGGGCGTGTTCCACGTTGGGCCGGGGATCGGCAAGCGATGCGGCCACTTTTGCCCGCAGAAATTGCGCCTGTGGACATACCGCTTGGTCATATGAAAAACAGACTACAAGCGGCAATTCGTTTCCCACCGGCAGAGCGACCGTTGACTTATTGGAAGATTTAACCGAGCCCCATGTTCGCGAAGAAATATTCAGGGCAAGAAAGTGGAAGCCGTCTTTGTCCACTTTACTGATTGCGGGGCCGTTCGGGGCCTGAATCTCAAATTGTTTGACAACACCTTCGGTGATCATTTTCTTGTACATCACTTAACCAAGAACGGGAAGAGCAAAAAGGTAACTTTGTTGGAAAAGTAAAACGAGGGGATAGGAGCGATGAAAAGAATCATCCAGCGAAGCCCGACATCACGAATGAAAACTCGCCGCTTCCATAGCCCGTAAATTGCATAAGATAGTCCGGTAATGAATAACACGCCGTCAATTAAGAGCCACATACCGGCAGCGACCACAGCAGCACCAACATAAAAAGAGTCTTTGCTTTGATGCGTGGACCAAGCCCAAGCCAGGTCAAGCCAGAAGGACAAGGCTATCGCTATGAAGCATCCACAAAAAATACGATCTTCTTTTTTCATCGGACTCCCTTGGATGCAATAAATTCGGCCAAAGACTTCAGCCGGGCATCCAAATCGGGGACTGCATGCCCATAGTAGAAATGACCTTCACCTTTACCACCAAACATGTTTGCGCCTAATTTCGCAAGGAACCCTGTGTTCGCAATGTACGCCTGCGGCATGCCCGCGTAAATGTCATCCCCCTCTGCTGTCAAGTTGATGATCACTACTTGTTTGATCTTCGGGTTTGCTCTCAGCTTAGTAAGGAAACCATCATCAATTGGTGACCCTATAAGCACCAAGTGATCAATGATGAATCCCTGCCTGGCATAGTAGTTCGCAGTTTGCGCGGCAAGCAGTGAGCCATAAGAGTAGCCAATAAGATTGAATTGACCTTCCCCGGCGTTCATGCCCGATGTGAGCCGCCATTCCCCATCATCTTCATATCGGGCGATCAGCCCTGCGCGCATTGCGTCAATTAAGGTTCCGCCACGTGCAAAATCTGCTGAAGCGGTATTGGTTAGGCCGACATAAACATTGCTGATCCCGGCATTTTGAAGCGCACGCAAAGTGGGCTGAATGTATGGTCCATCTAGTCCAGCGCCACCCCAATACAGGGTACCGATTGGAGATGCATTTATAGGCACCACTACATCCATATTCGGAAACGATGGCCGGCGCTCGGAGAAGAGCAACATGTCCCCGCCCTTGTTGTGCTTCTGGCGCCACTGCATGTAGAGCGGAATGGACACCGGGCGCAACAGCGCATTTTTCGCGTGCGGGTCTTTGCCACTGTAAACCGGCGCATTGACCCAATCCCCATCGGTCACCAGGGCGAAATGCCTTTTATTGAAGTGGCCCAGGTATGGCACACCCTGCTCAAACTCATCGAAGCCATAGGGGGCCATGATGTAGATTGCAATCTCTTCGATGTTCACCCGGCGAGTGGACCGCCCATTGTTAAAGACATGGGCATCATGGATTGCCGCATACAGCTTGAACTCTCCTAGGGCCAGCTCCACGTCATCGACAAAGCCGCCCGACTTGTCCAGGGCCTGCACCCGGATATCGTCCATGCCTTGAGGGAAGCGCTTGCCCACGGTGATCGAGACGAAGGCATAGCGGCGGTGCATCTTCTGCAGATCGCCGCCGAACTCACTCATGGGGTCCACGTTGACCGTGCCCGCTGGCAGCTTGGAGCAAATCTTGTAAAGCGCATTGCGCACCCGTTGGCTGCCCAAAAACTCCGGGCTCTTTATCTTGTCGTTGGCCAACTGGATACGCTCCACCGTCTTCATCAGATCAGTGAGTTTGAGAGTGGACGAGTCCACCAGCAGGGCTGGATAGAACGGAGCACCAGGTAGGCAATCTTTTTGCTCTTGGGAATGCACTGCATAGGCCGGATTACTGAACCACTTGCGCATCAGTGCCGGGTCCAGCTTGTAGCCCTTGCCCTGTTCGGTAGCGGGCACATCCTGCAAATCGAACGGGTCAAAGGGTTTTGTCTTTGGTCCCGCAACAGCCACGGCCACAGCCGTCTTGGGTGCAGCCGGCTGCATGTTCGCCGGTGTTGTGGTCCACCACTTGTGCACGGCTTCGATCTGGTCCAAAACCCGATGCGCCCGCGCATTTGGTCGTGGCGGCTGCTTGGCCGCTGCCTGCTTTACTTCCTGCTCCCGGCGTAAATCGTTCTTGTTCTTGGGAGCCTCACGGCTAAGATCAACTTGGGCTGACTCTGTGAGCTTTTGGCAATCTGGCGATTCACGGAAAAAACGAAACTTGGGAGACTCGGGGAAGTAATGGCGCATGTAACTCTAAGTGGTTAATTTGTTCTCAGTAACGCCGAACAATAACCTATCGTTAGCACAGGCAAGGAAACTATCTAAAGCGTCCATGGTTTCCGTTTTTATGGAACCACGTCCTCTTCGGATGGCCAGAAGACGGATTCGCTGATGCTCAGGAAGCTCGGAAGCTACCCACGCCAGAACGGTCTGGCTGTTGCGCTACGCGAGCTGGGCTGCATTGAGTGCACGCTGTTTATCCTGGTCTTGCTACAAAGC
>CANFNO010000332.1 GCA_947447845.1 Burkholderiales bacterium
CCCGCCATCATGGGCCGCGTCTGCTACCACTCCTGCGAAGGCAAGTGCAACCGCGGCAAGATCGATGCGCCCGTAGGCATCAACTCCGTGGAACGATTTTTGGGTGACGAAGCGCTCAAGCACGGCTGGAAGTTGCCCGCACCGGCAGCCGAGTCCGGCAAGCATGTGCTGGTGGTGGGCGCAGGCCCCTCCGGCATGTCGGCCGCGTACCAGTTGCGTCGGCTGGGTCACCAAGTCACGGTGAAAGAAGCCGGCCCGTTGATGGGCGGCATGATGCGTTTTGGTATCCCGAAATACCGCCTGCCGCGTGAAGTGCTGGAGGCCGAGATGCAGCGCATTGTGGCCATGGGTGTCACGGTCGAGATGGGCGTCAAGGTGGACAACATCGCGGCCACGATGGCCGAAGGGAAGTTTGACGCTGCGTTTCTGGCCGTCGGCGCTCACATCGCCAAGCGCGCCTTTATTCCGGCCAAGGACTCCGCGCACATTCTGGATGCGGTGTCCGTGCTGCGTTCCATGGAGGGCGAAGACAAGCCCATGCTGGGTCGTCGTGTGGTGGTCTATGGAGGCGGCAACACGGCCATTGACGTGGCCCGCACCGCCAAACGCCTGGGCGCTACCGAGGCCATCATCGTCTACCGGCGTAACCGCGAAAAAATGCCCGCGCACGACTTTGAAGTGGAAGAAGCGCTGCAAGAGGGTGTCATGGTGAAGTGGCTGTCCACCATCAAGCAAGCCGATGGAGGCACGCTGACCGTGGAAAGAATGGAACTGGACGACAAGGGCAATCCGCAGCCCACCGGTGAGTTTGAAAGCCTGGAGGCCGACTCGCTCGTGCTGGCGTTGGGGCAGGACGTGGACCTGTCGCTGCTCGAAGGCGTGCAGGGCCTGGAAGTAAATAACGGCGTGGTCAAGGTGGACCCACTGACCATGATGACCGGTCACCCCGGTCTGTTTGCCGGTGGCGACATGGTGCCTGCCGATCGCAACGTCACCATTGCGGTGGGGCACGGCAAGAAGGCGGCACGCAACATTGACGCCTGGTTGCGTGGCGAAACCATTGTGCCGGTGGTGAAGCATGCACCAGCCACTCTGGAGCGCATCAACAGTTGGTATTACAGCGACGCACCCAAGACGGTGCGACCACAGTTGGAGATTGCACGTCGCACCAGCAGCTTTGACGAAGTGCAGGGTGGCCTGACCGAGAGCAATGCGTTGTTTGAAGCGCGCCGCTGTTTGAGTTGTGGCAACTGCTTCGAGTGCGACAACTGCTACGGCGTGTGCCCGGACAACGCGGTCATCAAGCTCGGGCCAGGAAAGCGCTTCGAGTTCAACTACGACTACTGCAAGGGCTGCGGCATTTGCGCCTCAGAGTGCCCTTGCGGCGCTATCGATATGGTGCCCGAGTCGAGTTAGGCGTGGTCTCCGTGCTGTGGCTGTTCGGCGTACAGCATGGAGAGCATGAAACTGTCGCCAAAGTCCTGATGCAACTCCGGCTTGTTGAGTTGGTACGCAACCGCTGCCCACACGATGGAGTGGGAAACAATCACCAACACAACCAGGAATGACCAAAAGTCCAGCGTCTGCAAGTGCAGAATTGCCGAAGCACCAAGCGTCAATTTCAGCCCTGCCGCTAGTACGAGCAAGGTGCAGGCGTAGGTGAAACTGGAGGCATTGCTGCGGCGCACCCGGCGCGTTCGTGCCAGCGTCATGCCTGCGAGTGCCATAAGCAGGTTCAGGCCAAGTAGCAAAAGTCCGGTGAGTAACAGAGGTTTCATAGGTAATGATTGGAGTCAATAATCGTGTTGCACTGCAGCAGATCTTATTTTGACCCAAAGTTATTACCGTTTGACATGGCACACAAACTGTTACGGGTTGGGCACTTATCAAACTGGCGATCCAGTCAGATGTTCATTGATTCCATCACCGACTTGGCCAGAATGGCGGCAAGTACGTTATTCCCCTCAACGGTAGGGTGAGTGCCTTCGTTGTACAGGCCTGTATTCCATTCTGGGCTTTGTGCAATATCGACAATTTTCAACCCGTAAGTTGCCGCAATCCTTTGCAATTCTTTTCGGTCGGGTACATAGTCTTTTCCATTCTTAGTGCCTATGTATTCATCTTTTCCTGGGTACAAAAAGAGAATGCCCGGAGTCTTGGATTGGCTTGCAACCGATAGCTCCGAAACCAGTTTTTCAAACTCCACGACGTTCGCAACTTGTGTGTCTCCCTGCGGGGGAAGCTCGTTCATATCGAAATTAAAAAAGCGCGGCAGGACATATCTTCGGGCCACATACCAAGTGGCATATACCGGTTTATGCGTAGGGAATACATATTCACCACGCGCAGGACTGAGTCGACTGAGTCCACCATGCATGTATTCCCAGACAAAGAAGTTTGTCGCCTTGACCACATCAGTATTGCGTCGCAGGTAGACACTTTCATTCACGTTTGACCACCCACCAACAGCGACTGGCCATACGGTCACCCTGTCCCCTAGCTTCGTCTGCAGCAAGGGGCCAAGCTTGTCGCTTTGGTTGTATGGATTCCCACCCATGACAATGCTATTGCCAAGAAGCAACAGATTGGGTTTGCTACTTGGTTCCCAATTTTTCTGGATTCCCATGCCGCGGTCATTGAAGACCCAGTGATTCTTGTTTAAAAAATGACCCTCTTGATTAGGTTTGATTGCGTATCCGATTTCGTCGTCAACTGAGTACAGGGGGAAGTCCACGGCGCCACTGAGTCGTACCGTTACCTCAGTACCAACAATTAGCAATACGGCTGCCATGAGTGAACGTCGGAAGCGTTTTGTCCTTGAAGGGGAGGAAGGACTTGTGATGTTGAGTGTCATATTGGTTTTCTTATAAACATTGGGCTTCGAGATCTCTATTTCAGGATTGGTTATTTCTGCGGAAAACCTCAGGACCCTAATTCATGCGAATTTTTTGTAATGAATTAGTAAATATAAATATTATTTACAAAAATAATAGCGAATTGTAGCTTTAAAAGTTCCTTATTTAGGTCGTGTTAGCCAACCGTAGACCTGTTCTTGGTGCTTTAAACGGAATCAAAACCTCACTTTTGTTGAGCATGCAGACTCTAGTTGGCACACGCGATGTGAAACCTCTTAGCAGAGCAAAAGGGGCAGGCACGGCTCAATTTTTCCTGCGCCGTGTGTTGCAGCAAACGTAAGATGTGCATTCCATGACTACCGCCCACATCTGCATCGTCCGCCACGGTGAAACCGACTGGAACAAGAGCGGGATTCTGCAGGGCTGGCTTGATGTGCCTATCAATGCGCATGGCCGCGCACAGGCTGCAGATATGGCGCAGACCTTTGCCGGTCAGGGTTTCGTAGCAGTGTGGTGTAGCACCCTGGTGCGCGCCTCTGAAACCGCAGACATTATTTCCGTCGCGCTGAAACTTGGGCCACCACGCAGCCACGCCGGGTTGAAAGAGCGCAATTTTGGTGCGATTCAGGGGATTCCAAAAGACGAACTGGCGGAGTTGAACCCGGCGCAGCTGGAGCAAATCCTGCGGCGCAATCCTGCGGCGCAGTTCGTGGGCGGCGAGACCATGGATGAATTTGCCGACCGCGTGCTGAATGCGCTTACCGACATAGGCGCCTGCCATGCAGGCCAGAAGGTTCTGGTCATCACGCATGGGTGGGTGCTTGATGTGATCTCCCGCCATATCGGTGGGTTGGCGCGCCACGCGGTGTTGCCGTTCAAGCCCGGCAATGGCCATAGTCTCTGGGTAGAAGTACTCGCTGACAGTATCCGCGCACCCGCAACCGCAACCGCAACCGCACTCGCACCTGCACCTGCACCTGCACCTGCACCAACATCAACACCAGCCAACTTATGAGCCTCAAACGTCGCACCGCATTGCACTACCTGAGCATCGGCGCCGGATGGAGCGGCTTGCTTGGCGCTCTGCAGAATGCCAGCGCCGCACAAGAAGCGCCCGTCAAGCAAATGCCCAGCATCTTCATTGGCCACGGCAGTCCCATGAACGCGCTGCAGGACAACGATTTCACCCGGCGCTTAGGCCAATGGGGCCGCGACATTGGTAAGCCACGTGCTGTTTTGATGGTCTCGGCGCACTGGCTTACGCAAGGCAGCACCGCGGTGGCTGTGGTCTCCAAGCCCGAGACGATTCACGACTTCGGTGGTTTCCCGCGTGAACTGTCAGAGATGCAATACCCGGCCAATGGGTCCCCCCAATTTGCACAGCAAACCCTGGCCGCCCTCAAGTCGCAAAAGGCTGTGCCAAGCCAAGCCTGGGGTTTGGACCACGGCGCCTGGACGGTGCTGCACCACATGTATCCGCAGGCTGATGTTCCGGTGTTTCAGGTGTCCATCGACTATGCCCGACGCGGCCAATACCACTTTGGCGTGGGGCGGGAACTGGCGGCTTTGCGCGCGCGCGGTGTGCTAATTGCAGGCAGCGGCAATGTGGTGCACAACCTGCGTGCTACCGAAAACTCGGACGCCACGCGCGC
>CANFNO010000333.1 GCA_947447845.1 Burkholderiales bacterium
GGCTCCAGCATTGCCGTGGTGCCGCTCACCATTCCGCTGCTGACCGGGCCAGCCACCATGTCCACGGTGGTGATTTACTCCGACAAAGCCAAGACTTTTTTGCAGCTCAGCACCCTGGTGGGCTACGGCGTGGTGGTGGCGCTGGCCACCTTGCTTTGCTTTTCACTGGCCGCGCCGATTGCCCGCATATTGGGCAAGACCGGCATCAGCGTGATGACACGGCTAATGGGCCTGATCCTGGCCGCGCTGGCCGTTGAGGTGATGTCCGACGGGTTGATCAAGCTTTTTCCGGCCCTGGGCCACTGAATCGGCCGCCCTTTCAATTAGGGCACGTCGATATAAATGCTCTTAACCGACAGGGTTTCGTGACCTTCACTGGTTCCGATAACGCGTACCTTGGTGCCCTTGCGCAGATTCGATAGCATTCCCGACAGCACGCTGGCTTTCGAGGCATCGCATCTCTGACCACGCACTTCAAATGCATCCACACCCGCAAAGGATTCAACCACGCCGGTGATATCAATCTGGACGGCCGCATCACCGCCCTTGATTTCCACCTTGCTTGCAATCAACACGCCGTTTTGCATGCTGCCTATCACCTCGACGGAACTGTTCGCGCTGACCGTCTGGCTTGCACCAACCACCAGGGCTTTGCTGGCATCGACGCTGATCGCGCCAACCGAAAAGCGCGTGGCGCTGGTGTAGGCAGTGACCGCCCCCTCAATCTCGACCAGTCCGGATGAAGCGATCCCCTGTGCAGCAGCCATGGCTATCGCCTTGCTCACTGCCAGCGTCTTGGTGGCGCTATTGAAGTCGCCTTCCACGCGCAACAATTGCATGTCTGCAAAGCCGCTCAGTGCCCTGCCACTGAGTTGCATGTCGTTGAGGGTCTGTGCAGGGGAGGCAAACAGTCCGGTGCTCACTATCGTGGCGGGGATCGCAGTGAGGACTTTCACCCGTGTGGCTTTCCAGGCGCGCGCGTTGTCACTGGTTTGCACGCCCCAAACGGCAATTGGCGTGTCGCTTGCAATGGCTGCGAGATTGGTCATGCCTTCGAAGCTTGTCGCCACATCGGTGGTGAAAGTCATGCCGACCATGGAGAATTCAGAGCCCGAGATATCGGCAAATTTGAGCAGCCCTTTGGCAATCGACCAGACGTCAATGCGCGAGGCACTGCCACTGGTTCCAGCAGAGTCGACCGTGCCCTCGATGCTGGCCACCATGCCCACGCGCAGGTCGGCGCTGGCGAGCTTGATGCCATCGAGGTAAACGCTGGCTGCCGAGTCATCAAACTTGGTGTTGTTGACGATTACGCTGCCAAAACCGCTAATCGTGCCTTGCACGCCGATGCCGGTTCCACCCGTTCCAGGCAGTAAACCCGTCACATTGCCGGACCCACCGCCACAGCCGGTCAAGGCGACGGTGGTTGCCAACAACCACTGGCGCCGGTTCAATCGCAAATCATGCTGGTGTTTCATATGACTTGACCTTGGCGCTTGGTTCGCCGCGCCGGTTTGGAAGAGGCGACCGGGTCGGACAACCCGCCCTGATCCTGCTCATAAAAATAGACCCCGAAACGAACCCGGTGTGCGTGGTCCGTGGCGCTTTGGCTGCGCTGTTCGGCAAGCGTCGCAGCCGACAAAAACTTCTGCAACACGCTGGCCCATAGTTTCCTGGCGTGTTGGTGCAGCGCTGCAACCTGTTCACCGGACAGTTCCTGGCTGAACGCACTCTGATCCAGCATGGCGGGCACGGAGCGCTGTGGGTTTACGTTGTGGACCGCAGCGCTGAGGTGATCCCCCACACTGGCCGCCAGGAAGCCCAACTGTTCGGCAGGGCTACCGTGTGGCACAAAGGCCTGGTCTACCAAGGCTACTTGGCCCTGCGGGAGCATCTCTACCGCGCCGAGGCGTAGCAACTCGTCCAGAACTGCCCTGGCGCTGACATCACTGCTGACTTCAGCCACCAGTGTCGGGAAGTCCGGCTCACCCAACGTGCCGGACTTGGGGCTTCGTGCCAAGGTGCGTGGGCTCTGATCGATATTCAAAAAACGCGGCTCGCTGATCCAGCGCGCAATCACCGCTGCCGGCACGCTGATGATTTGCTTGGCCCGTTTGCTCTGCGTCTGCTGGACGGCACGCAAGCGCTTTACGTCCTTGCGGTGCACACCGGTCAGCAAGGCCACGCGGGTGTCGGAGACCTCGCGTTCATCCAATCCGTAGCGCGCCACCGATTCTTGTACCAACACGGCTTTGAGCATTTCGGACACTTGGGCATGTTGCACACCCTGGTCGATCATCAGCCGCGCCAGAGGCTGAAGCACAGCGGCCACGGCCTGTTCTGCAGGGGCTGCATCTGGCAAATTTTGAAGGACCGAGGGGGGATTCATCTGGTGAGCTTAACGATTGGCGCGAGGGAAAATCCTGCCGAGCGATTAGGGTTTTTAGCAATTCGTGTATATTTATGGGAAATTATCCCGTAAATTCATTTCGCACACAACATGATTCGCCCAAACTTCTCTAAGAAACAACTGCCTGAGTGCTTGGGGCACGGGGCTGGGCGCATGGGATTTAAAAAATAGGAACGCTCAATGGACATCAACTTATTGATATTCAAAGATTGCCAATGGGTCTATCGGAGTAGCGATCAGCTCGAACTTGTGGCCGACTGCTCCGCACTGCTGAACTGGGATCTCTATTTGTTTGACCGCTGGCTGTTTGACAGCCAGAACTGGAACATGTACACGCGGCGCAGGCAGGACCTGATCGCCTTGCGCACCGACCTGGCGTTGGCTTACGGCAAGGCCAGCGACCAGCAGGCAAGAGAGCTTTTGATCGTGAACTATTGCATGCGTGCCTGGAAGAGCACCCGCGCGCTGGAGCGCAGGGAGTGCGCTGAGGTTCAGGAGTTGGAATTTGCCAATGTCAGAGCCAAGGCCCTTCATAAGACACTAAAACTAACCGGAAGCGCCAGGAAAACGCCGCCACTGCGAAGCGTGATGTTGGGCGTGCAGCCGCAGAACATCTTGGCCTACGGCCTCTGATTCGTCCACGTTAACCCGCCTAGATCTACGCGCAGAGGACATTGGATGCCCCACACGACGACCCTACTGCAGAGCTATGCGCGAAGCGACGCGCACAGATTGGCACAAAAAATTTCGCTTCTGGCCATGGCAAGTTGGATGCTGGCGTGTCATTGGGCGCAAGGACTGGCAGACATTGCTACACCTGACGAGGCCATGGTCACCGTCATCTTGGGTTTGCTGGCCTATGTGACGGCAAATCACGCCACCCGATTGCGGTTTGCAGCCAACAGCCATTCTGAGGACGAGTGGCTTCACATGTTCGTCATCGTTGACGACCAATAGTCAGAGACCTGCCGCTTTTGAATACCTGACGCGCTATGGCGCGCTGCGCTGGGTGAGCAAGTCGCCCACCAGTTCCAGACGCAGCAGCGGGCTATCGAGCTGCAGCAGACTTTGTTTGGCGCTCGCGGGAATGGCCAGCAGATCACACCAACGGTTAGCCACCCAGGCGCAATCATCGAGTTTGTAGGGCTGGGTAATCGGTGAAAAATCAAGCATGTCGTCTTGCTGCTGCTCGATCAGACGCCCCAGCGCGTGGGCAATAGGCTGCAGGTCTAACGGGATGGGCGTGGGGGCGTCGCCTGGCAACATGTCCACATCGGCCAGCCAAAGGCCATGTTTGAGCTGTGTGCGCGAGCGAATACGAAACCGTGCACCGCCACGGCATCGAATCACCATCAGGCCTGCTTGCGGCGCTGCAAACTCGGTAATGTGTGCCAGGGTGCCGACGTCAGCAAACACTTCATTCGCAAAGGCATCGCCGGTGGGCGCAGCAGCGTCGCGGCTGCGCACCTCCTTGCCTTGCACGAGAGACACCACACCAAACGGCGTGCCGTTTTTGTAGCACTTGCCGATCAGGTCCAGATAGCGCACCTCGAATATTTGCAGGCTCAGGCCGCCATCGGGAAACAGCACGGTGTTGAGCGGAAACAGGGGCAAATCTGCCATCAAAGTCCCCGCAGCGGGAGGCTCAACGCTGCTCATGGCGCTGTCGCTTCCGCGCTGGTGACCTGATTCAGCCATTGGTCAATTTGCAAAATGAGCGCATCACTGGCCTGAGCCAGAGCCTGCACGCCGCCCTTGGCATCCGCGCTGCCGGCCGGGCGCTGGACCACGAAGCTGGTTTGTGCCACGGGCTTGGGCGGGTTGCCACTGCGACTTATGGTGGCACGCACACGCACCAGACCGACACTGCTCTGGGTCGAATCAAACAACTGACTGAACTCCTCAAGCTCCAGTCGCAAGGCCAGTGTGCCGGGTGTCAGCGCATCCACCGGCGTGAGGACGCTACGCCGCTGACCCAGCTGTTCGCGCAGACGCTGGCGCAGCAACTGTGCGGGCGGCATGCTCCAGCGCGCCTGGGCGTAGGGGCGCAGTTGCTGTGCATCGGCATAAGCCAGGCGATAGAGCA
>CANFNO010000334.1 GCA_947447845.1 Burkholderiales bacterium
CTCAATGATTTCGTTCACGCCGTGGGGCGAGCCGTCCGGATACTTCTCGGGGCAGTCGACTTTGTCGCCCTTGCGTGCGATGGGCTTGCCGCCGATGGTGTGCGCGGCCGAACCACTGATGACCTTGCCACCATGGCTGGTCGGGTCACTCAGCACGATGATCTTGCGGCCAGCACTAGCCGAACCACCAGAGCCAGATGCGGCTTCTTGCTTCAGGGTCTTTTCATTGTCCTCGACATCCGTTTTCAACTGCTCTTTGTATTTCTCATACTCGTCTGGATTCGAATTCCAGACTGCATAGATGTCGTACGCATCATCCGACTTGGCACGCGCTTTCTTGTCAAGGTAAACGACTATGCCGTACTTGACGTTTGAGACGTAATCGAACCTGTCGTAAGTTCCTGGGTCTACACCATTTACGCGAGGTTTCCCACTCAATCGCTTCGATGCATCGGAAGCAGTCGAGTCGGTAATCTGGAAGACGCCAGCGGCAGAAGTCCAGTCACCACGTGCTGCTGCATCTGGGTTATATCCAGACTCTATCTTTGCAAAAGCGATGAGGTTCGCAACATCCTTTATGGAAAGTTTGAATTCATCGCCAAATTGCTTAATAGTGGCAATGATCTTGGCTTTGACTTCCTGACTGGCATCTCCCGCTTTACGCGACAAACCTGCCACGCGTCCCACAGAGGTATCCAGCTTGTCTTTGTAGTGATTCGTCATATGACTGGCCCTATCGTGCAGTTGTAGTCAGTTCGACTTTTCTAACCACGTTTGCATCGCGAATATGTCGCTCTTGGGATTTCGTCAATAGACGTCTTTTGATAGCGCCAGCCATCTTTGGAGACGGCGAAGATGCCACATAGTTTCCGGAAGCAGTGAAAAAGTCAGACCACTCGCATTGAGCACAATTTCCAAGATTGGAACTACTAAGCTCAACGAGGTAATCGGCTCCAGTTGCAATGCAAGTGGCGCCATACGCAAACTGACCTGAATTGGTCTGGTACTTGTAAAGGTAGGAATTAGTGACCATGTTTTTTTCACCCATGAAGGTGACTTGCTGCGAGAAGCAATACGGGTCGCTGTTGTCCGCGTCTCTGGCGATACAACTGGAGACAATCAAGACATTCTGATTTCCGCAACGCAGTTCATCGACGTTCGCATAGCTGCTGCCCTTCATAGGGCTTTTGACTGGAGCAAGTGATTGGGCATTGACTGCAAAGGCACATAAGCAATTGAGAACGATTGCGACCTGAACAGAAAAATACTGGAAGATCGCTGCAGAACTACGAAGCGGCATCATCAACGCACTCCCCACAGCTCCATGCGCAGACCGGGAAACTGCGTAGCAACGTGCAGACCAATACCACCATGCGTAAGCATGTGCTCCCACATCGCGCCCTGGGGCTCGACTTGAAAATACACATAGCCAGCATTGAAAGGGATCTGGCGCGGCGGCACAGGCAATACACGCAAGGCGATGCCGGGTAAGTGCAGGCGCACCAGTTCGGGCAGACGATCAGCGGGCGCAAGTTTGCCGTGCGCGGGGAACAACTGGGCCAGCTGGTCGGTCGGTAAATTGGCAGTCACCGCCAGCACAAGGCTGTTGAAGCCGCGAAGTTCCACCGGGTCCAGACTTGCCAGATGCATGCCGTGTGACTTGGCCTGCAGGTCGATGCTCTGAGCACTGCGCACCAGCAGGTTGTTTAGCAGTTCGCGCGTGTCTTCCACCAACGCTTTGAAGGTGGTGTAGGGGTCGCGGTGCTCGTACACGGGCACATCAGTCGGGCGACGGGTCTGGGTGCGAATGAAGGTGGACAACTCACCGGCCATGCTGCGCAGCAAGGTGTAGGCCACTTCGGGAGAGGTTTCCTTGACGCGCAACAGGTGATCCAGCAAGGGCTCAAAGCGGTTCAAGATTTGCAGCAGCAAAAAGTCGCTCACTTCAGCGGCTTGAGTTGCACCGGTGCCGGCGCTGCCGCTCAGGCGTTGAGCCAGGTTGTCAGCGCGCTGGTGCGTGGTGCCATGCAACTGGGTCATCCATTGCACCAGCAGATCACTGGCGCCGTAGCGATTGACCGGCGGGATAAGTGTGGTATCGAGTTCGGCGCTGCCGTCAGAACGCAACGCAATCACCTTGGCAAGGGGCAGTCCCATCCAGGCGCTGGTAAGTTCCTTCTCAGCCACAAGCATCATGCGCAAACTGCTCAGTTGAACGGTCTTGGCGCCTTGGCCGACAGAGTTGGAATCGCGCAGTTCGGTCTCAAACACATTGAAGCGCGCCAGAGAACCGGGTGCTGCGTCAAAGGTGGTTTCTTCCCCGTTGGGTGTGCGAATGGGCAAAGCCAGATAAATGGTTTGCTGCAAATGCTCGGGTAACAAGGTGAGCGGTGGTGGCGGTGGTGTTTGGCTGGGCATATCAAACGGCGTGCCGTCCGCACAAATGCCTGTGGCCGAGGCCAGCACCAGCTTACCCAGCGTGAGCGACTCAATGTCGATGCGATATTGGCTAAAGCCCCAATAGAACGGCGACAAAGGCGCCGAGCGCTTGTGTGCAAAGCTTTCGAGATAGCGCTCTTGTTGCTGAAAGAGCTGAGGACGCAGAAACAGGCCTTCGCTCCAGGTGACTTTGTTGGTCCAGGTCATAGTGTTCTTTTTGTTAGCGTGGCAAAGGGGGCGTCAAGGCTTTTCAGTCAAGGCAATGCCTTGCGGCTGCAACTGGATCGTCAGCTCAGCCTTGTTGGCAGGAAGCAGTGCGCGCATCCAGGAGGCTGCCGGTGCTTCTTTGAGCTTGTGAATCACGCGCCAGGTGGAATTGGGCAAATCGCGATAGCCCGCGAGCACGCCGATGGCGGTGGTTTGGGCATTGCTTTTGCGTTCAATGGTGCGACTCTCTCCCGGACGCAAAATGAACTCGTCTTTGGCCAGCATGTCGGCGGCCAATGTGACCTTGTCGCTGGTGTCCAGACTGAAATAATCCGCCTCGGAGAAAGTGCCAGGATCCTTGAGTTCGTAGATGCGGACCTTGATCGGGGAAGGACGCAGACTGCTATCCGGATTGACGCCGGGCGCGGCCTCGATAGTGAAGGCCAGCTTGGTCTGCTCTTTGGCTTCCTGCGCTTGCACCTGTGCCGCCAAAGCGAACACAATACCCAGCGCGAACGCGAGCTTGACGAGGTGCGCAACATCACCCAGAAGGCGCAAGGCCACGGCAAGCAGGTTTGACAACAGTCGGTACATGTCCGCTCCGATAGCTTTCAGCAACATTTGGAGAAATCCCCGCGACGCGGCGCCACTGGGGAAGAAAAAACCCGGGGGCTTGCACCCCCAGGTTCACACTTCACAATCAGGCTTCTTTGTTCAGCTTGATGTCATAGCCCGCCGTGACCGCACCGCCGGAACCACCTTGCTGGTTTTGCACGGTGTACTCTTGCTTGACCTTGGCAAAAGCCATGCTGACTTGCTCTTTGATGATCTCGTCGGCAGCTGAGCCGGCAGGTTGCACGCTGGTGATCACGACGTCGGTCATGGTGATCTTCAGGTACTCCAGAGGCGTGCCACCAGCCTTGCGAACCGTGAGCTTGGCTTCAGCAATGTGCTTGCCGGTCAGACAGAACTTCATCAGGTTCGGGCTGGAGCGATCCACGCTGTGAACAAAAGTCAGGTCCTTGACCGTGGCCTTGCCGGAGCCGCCACCAGAGCCCGCTTGCATATTGGATTCCTGCAAAACCTGCCATGTCCAGCTGCTGACTTCAATCTCGTTTTTGTGGGCCGAGTCCATGCTCTCACCGTCGATGCCCGCGATTTTCAAAAAGATGTCTTGTGCCATTTTGTTTTCCTAGTTAAAAAAGTTTGTCTTCAAGAATTACCGGTCGCTTATGCAGCGGCCTTCACCGATGGCAACTTGGCCACCAGGCGCAGGCTGACCGTCAGACCTTCGAGCTGGAAGTGCGGGCGCAGGAAGAACTTGGCGCTGTAATAGCCAGGATTGCCTTCCACGTCATCCACCACCACTTCAGCAGCAGCCAGAGGACGGCGCGCCTTGGTTTCTTGACTGGAATTGGCGGGGTCAGCGTCCACGTAATTCATGATCCAGCCGTTCAGCCAGGTCTGCATCTCTTCGCGTTCCTTGAATGCACCAACCTTGTCGCGCACGATGGACTTGAGGTAGTGCGCAAAGCGTGTGCTGGCGAACAGGTAGGGCAAGCGAGCGGACAGATTGGCATTGGCCGTGGCATCTGGATCCATGTATTCCTGCGGCTTTTGCAGGGACTGTGCACCGATGAAAGTGGCGTGGTCCGTGCCTTTACGGTGGATCAATGGAATGAAACCAGCCTTGGCCAACTCCGCTTCGCGGCGGTCCGAGATTGCGATTTCGGTGGGGCACTTCATGTCAAAGCCACCGTCGTCCGTGGGGAAGGTGTGGCAAGGCAGGTTTTCCACCGTGCCGCCCGACTCCACGCCGCGGATCATGGTGCACCAGCCGTAGAG
>CANFNO010000335.1 GCA_947447845.1 Burkholderiales bacterium
CCATGGCTCCGATGCTTCCGATTCCCATGAGACCTGCGGTAGCTAAAGCGAGTACGACACGACGCGGTGTAATCAAGACGGTATTCATAGCAGACCTTTCAAAGACGTTAAAGACTTCAGTCAGATAATTATCTGAAGTGAGACTTAGCTGGGGCTTAGAAATGTAGCGATGAAAAAGTAAAGGTTTATCAACCGAGAGTAGATGGTTAGTAAAGCGTTTTTCGCTTTGCTATGAATCATGCGAGAGATTCAGAATCCGTACAGGTTTACAACGCCAATGGCGCATCTGGACATTCGGGGTACTGACGAACGTGATGAGAAGGGCCGGGCACTCGTGTAAAAAGCAAAGCAGCCAGGGCGGTAGCTCCCTGGCTCTGCTTACAACTTGGGGTTATTTGTAGGCGACTGGCTTACCTGCGTTGTCCTTGATATCACCCCAGGACTTTTGGATTGCGGTCACCACTGTGGCTGGCATGGGTACGTAATCCAGATCCGCTGCAGCCTTGCCGCCATTGGCGTAAGCCCAGTTGAAGAACTTCAACACTTCTGTGGCGTTAGCCGGTTTGTCTTGCTTTTCATGCATCAGAATGAATGTGGCTCCGCTGATGGGCCATGCTTCCTTGCCAGGCTCGTTGGTGAGGATTTGATAGAACGACTTGCTCCAGTCCGCTCCGGCAGCGGCGGCCTTAAAGGCGGTATCGTCGGGGTGGACAAAATTGCCCGATGCATTTTGCAAGATGGCGTAGTTCATCTTGTTTTGCTTCACATACGAATACTCCACATAACCGATGGAATTGGGAATGCGGTTTACAAATGCAGAAACACCCTCATTGCCTTTTCCACCTGCGCCAATGGGCCAGTTCACCGCTGTGCCTTCTCCGACCTTGCTCTTCCATTCGGAGCTAACCTTGCTTAGGTAGTTGGTGAAGATAAAGGTAGTACCGGAACCATCAGCACGGCGCACTTGCGCGATGTCCGTATCGGGCAATGCCAATGTGGGGTTCAATGCCTTGATGGCAGGGTCATTCCATTTGGTTAACTTGCCCAGAAAGATGTCGGCGAGCAAAGTACCAGTCAACTTCATCTGGCCTGGCTCAATTCCCTTGATATTGATGACCGGAACAACGCCGCCCATCACCGTAGGAAATTGCATCTGGCCTTTGGATTTGAGCACTTCGTCGGTTAGAGGCATATCGGACGCTCCAAAGTCCACCGTCTTGGAATCGATTTGCTTGATGCCACCGCCGGATCCGATGGACTGGTAATTGACCTTTACGCCAGTCGCCTTGTTGTAGTCAGAGGCCCATTTTGCATAGACAGGGGCAGGAAAACTGGCGCCTGCACCTGTTATTTCTTGTGCATTTGCATGGTTTGCAATGCAGATTGTTGAAAGTGACGCCACGACAACCGAAATTGTTCTGAGAGTTTGATTCATGTGAAAACCTGAGTAGAGGGACCTTGAAGGTAGTTTTCATGTGTGACATATCTGTGACACTTCCTTCAATTTAAGTCTTGCTTAAGTTTAGAACCAGCGGCGAAGAGGATCGGAAGTTAACGATTGACTTCGCAAGTCCAAGGGTCAATCCCGCGTCAACGATGCCAGCGTCACCGTAAGGATCGGCAAAAGTCTGCACAGATGCCAATAGCGAAGTAGCTCCCGGCACGATTGAGTTACTAGGCCGCACGAAAAGGTGAAAATTCGTGAGGCGCCACGTGATTTGGAGCGTTCATCTTGAGTACAGTGTGGTTGGCTCTTCGAACGGCCATCGCAAAGCATAAAACGCAAGCAGGAACTCAATGAATAGGTTCAACTCCTCAATGGACCTTACCTAATTCGGATGGCATTGAATTTGACTCCAAATGCGGGCGTATTCGGGACTTTAGAGTGCGACTTCGTGACGCGCTACTATTAGCTAACATGGAATCGCCAGTTTGCTTGGCGATAGGTTGAACCCAATATGAAATCAACGTCACTTCCAGCTTTCGCGCTTTGCGCTGCCCTGCTTTCAACTTGCAGTCTCTGCGGTGCAGCGACGCTACAGAGTGCGCTGGCCGCGCAGGACCAAGGTGACTTTGAATCCGCATTTCAGCAGTTTAAACAGTTGGCGTCTTCAGGCGATGCGGCAGCCCAGTTTCAATTGAGCATTCTCTACGATTCGGGAAAAGGTACTAGGCAGGATGTACGTGAAGCCCTTTACTGGCTGCGCATGTCCGCGGTACATGGAAATCCACAAGCCCAGTCCAATCTCGGGGTTGCCTTCTCAAAAGGCCGGGGCGTTGCGCAAGACCTTGTACGCGCCTATGCATGGTTTGCAGCGTCAGCCGCTTCAGGTGACTCCGTCGCCGTAACTAACCGAGACGTGGTCGCAAGAAGGATGACGGAACAACAAATTGCACAGGCAAAGGCGCTTCTGGTTGAATGCCAAAGAGGCAGTTACAAGGCCTGCCTTTGAACTCGTCTTCAGATCTGGCGTCACTAGTTGACCTTTAATTGCTGGCTCTCGTTATAAACTCTGCTGAGTGCTCGCTCCGTGCGGGCGTGTTGCGCACTGATGTCGGTGCTATTGCTTCGCCGTCACAATAACGGGCAGACTTTGGGCATGCGTGACTCAGCACTTTGGCTGTGCAGAGTTTGTATTCCACAAGAGTATTCAAAGTCTTGGCGGTCAAAGCAGTGTTGGACTTTGCAATTCCCCCCTATATCCAGCCCAATCAAATCAATGGAGACGAGAGAAATGACTGAAAGAGCGGGACATTGCCTTTGCGGCGCGGTTACCTTTAGGCTTGCCAGCGAACCCCTGGTAACTCGTATTTGCTGGTGTCGCGATTGTCAGCATATCTCCGCAAATGGAACTGTGAATATGCTGGTGCCCACTGAGGCATTGAGCATTTCAGGGGACTTATCGGAATACACAAGCACTGCGCATAGCGGCAATGCTGTAACGCGTCAGTTTTGCCCCAGCTGCGGTTCGCAAATTTTTGCCAAGTCATCAGCTCGCCCGCATATGAGGGTCGTCCGTGCTGGCAACCTGGACGACCCCTCATCAATACAACCCCACCACAAACATTTGGGCTGAGAGTGCTCCAGCGTGGGCTTGCCTTGATGCAGCTTTGGAGCGAATTGAGCAACAACCTACGCCTCCAAAACCTGTCACTCCAGCTGCGCAAGCCTAAGTTAAGTGAACGAACTTTATGCCTGGCAGCACGGCTGCGCAATGACGGCAAAACGCAATCCGAGATCGCAAGTCCTTCCGAATGGGCAACGATCCTGAATGAAATAGGTAAAAGACCCGGGGTGCTGGACGGGCCACTTTAGAAGGGGCAATTGGGTCAGTTGTCCCAGTCGCTCCCGCCACCCGCATCGACGCCACCGCCATCATCCCAAGACGTGTCGCTGATGCCAAAGTTGCCGCCACCCATATCAACATTGGTGTCCGCTGCAATGGGCTCATAGCTGTTGTTGCCGCCAAACATATCGCTCTGTGGGGATGCACTGTTGTGGCCGCCCATGAGGTTGCGACCAATGGCTTCGGCCGCCATGACGCCGGCACCTACCGCCAACCCTGTGGCAACACCACCCATGATGCGACCGCCCAGGCCAGTACCCGCTTGCTGTGGATAGCCGCCTTGGGGGTAACCCGCCTGAGGATAGCCAGGTTGCGGATAGGCAGGTTGCATCGCACCACCAGCCATCCCGAATGTTTGCGGTCCACTCAAGCCGCTTTGAGGCGCATACACGGGCTGTTGATAACCGGATTCTGGCGCCCGGCGGCGGAAAAAGAAGAAGGCAGCGGCAATGAAACCGCCTGCGAGTACCAGTGGCAGCATCCATGAACCGGACGACTGAGCAGGCGCCTGTGGAGCAGCATAGGAGAACGGAACCGGCTTGGCCGAGACAGCCATGGGCATTGCTGCCAATTGGGCACGAAGAGCTTTTACGGCCTCAGGCTTTGCAAACGGCAGTCCGGGTGCGTTCTGCTCAGCAGATGCCAAAGCTTGCCGCGCTAGGTCTAGCTTACCTTGGCGCGAATAGAGCTCGGCCTGTACAAAGTGGGCCTTGGCGCTCTTCGGGTGCGCAACCAACACTTGCTGCACCATGACCTGCGCGTCATCGAGTCGGCCAGCCTGGGCAGTGGAGTAAATCTGGCCCATGGTTGGCTCGGACTGAGCCATAGCAAATCCTGCGGCCAACAGGCTGGCGGCAAGCATGAGCTTTGCAAGCAGTTTGAAAATCGAGTTCATATAGTTCCCTTTCAAGACGCGTTGAAGCCAACAATTTTGTGTCCCCCACTCTCAAAATCAAGAGCCTAGCCACCACATCGCAGCGGTAGGCAATCCGCAATGAAAAAAGCCACCGGGTCAAGATGGCTGCATATCATGTCGAGGCTGTGAAAGCCCCAGATAAATTACTGCTTTGCAGGTACTTCTGGAACAATCTTCTTGGCGGACTTTTCTGCCTTTTC
>CANFNO010000336.1 GCA_947447845.1 Burkholderiales bacterium
AATGGATCTACCCGGCCCACGCGTAGGGCGCGGTTCAGGCGCTGGTGTTGTTCAAGGGCGGCTTTGAGGCCGGACATACGCTCCATGCTTTCGCTCTTGCGCTGGGTAAAGCGCTGGTAGATGTCTTCGGTTTCAGCGCTGCGCGGGCCCAGGCTGGTCTCGGCACCGGCGGGTGTGGTGCGTACCAAATACTTGGATTCGGGCGCCGACGCGGGGCCAGCATGCCAATACATGCCGCCGCGCACTTGGGCAGCCTCATCACGGGCTTCTTCCAAAGCCTCAAAGACGGCGACGGCGTCTATGTATTGGCGGGCGATGGCTGCGCTGGTTTCTAACATCTCGGTATATTACATAACTTTTTAGTTTTATACCGTAAATTGTTTAAATTCAATAAGTTATGGATGAATTTTGTTTGCCTTTTAAGACTTATCCCTGCAAGTAGCAAAGGCAACCCCATCACCCAAAATGGAGTTGGCCAAAACGAACTTTGCCTTGGGGTGAATCGGACTTGAGCAGGCCACCCTTCAACGCGCTGCGCCTAAGTTCACCCGCCTGAACGTCAAGTTAATGCGTCTGCCCCCCAACAGCGCATGCTCCCCCTCCTCCAGCGGCGCCACGCCATGAAAAGCCAGGCGCGCGGGGCCGCCCCAGACCACCAAATCGCCATGCGCCAGCCGATAGCGCTGGGGCCGTTGCTTGCGGTCTGTGCCGCCAAACAGGAAGATGGCCGGCAGACCCAGCGACACCGAAACGATGGGCGCTTGCAAGTCTTTCTCGTCCTTGTCCTGGTGCAGCGAGAGCTTGGCACCGGGCACGTATTGATTGATCAGGCAGGCCTCGGCACGGAAGTCGGCAAAGCCCGCCTCGGCTGCGGCACGCTCCGCCAAACGCGAAAAGCACTCCGGCATGGCGGGCCAAGGTTTGGCGGAAACGGGATCGTGCGCGGCGTAGCGGTAGCCGTGCGGGTCGGACACCCAGCCCAGGGCGCCGCAACTGCTGGTGGACACCGACATGGTGTAGCCGCCGGGGGTTTGCATATGGCGCAGGGGCGCTTGCTGGAGTACATGCTCTACGGCCTGCAACAGCGCCGCTTCTTCCTGCCGTGCGAAGGCACGCAACAACACAGCGCCGGGTGCGAGAGCTAAGCGCGCAGCTTCGGGTGTGGGTGGCAGGTCGTCAAACAAGTCCATACGATGTGCATGCTACGTCCACAGGCAGATAGCCCATCAACGGCGCAGTCGTGCACAGGGCGCCACCTGGCCTTCGAAACACACCGCCCCGCATTGAATCAACCTCAATGGTTGGCTGCGTGGGTGCCCGTCAAAATGCGGTCGGTATAGGCGATGGCCAGCGCGCTGAGGAGGAACACCACATGGATCGTGGTCTGCCACATCAGCACTTTCACGTCGTAGTTGGCAGCGTTGATAAAGGTCTTGAGCAGGTGGATGGAACTGATGCCGATGATGGCCGTGCCCAGTTTGACTTTCAGCACCGAGGCGTTCACATGGCTCAGCCATTCGGGCTGGTCGGGGTGGCCTTCAAGGTCCATGCGCGAGACAAAGGTTTCATAGCCGCCCACAATCACCATGATCAGCAGGTTGGAGATCATCACCACATCAATCAGCGCCAGCACCACCAGCATGATGATGGTCTCGTTGAGGGCGGTGATCTGCACATCCGAGCGGTAACCGATACTGGTCACCAGCGCTTGCAGGGCAGTCGGGCTGCCAAATGCTGCTTCCAGCAAATGCACCAACTCCACCCAGAAGTGAAAAACGTACACGCCTTGTGCCGCAATCAAACCCAGATAAAGTGGAAGTTGCAACCAGCGGCTGGCAAAAATGAAGCGCGGAATCGGGCGCATGGCGATGGATTCTGCAGATTTTGTGGGTGTCATAAATGATCCATCTGGGGAGTGAGCGGGTGATCGAATGTGCCATTTTAGAAAGGCAATGTGTCGATTCATTTTGGCGCAGCCGCAATCCACTGCCCGCTTTCGGGCTTCTGTACCCATCCGTTAACAAAAGTCCCCTATATTCAGAACAACAACAGCGAAAAAAACCATGAACTTTGCCGACATCGACGACACCTCCGAACACGCCACCCACACCGCGACTGAACGCGCCGCCGCTGCCAGCCGCAGCACCTGGGTCAGCGTGGGGGTGAACGTGGTTTTGTCCACCACACAAATCATCGTTGGCGTGCTGGCCAAGTCGCAAGGTTTGATTGCCGACGGCATCCATTCGCTGTCGGATCTGGTGGCGGACTTCGTGGTGCTGTTTGCCGGCCACCATGCCAAGAAGGATGCTGACGAAGACCATCCTTACGGTCACCACCGTTTCGAGACAGCCGCATCGCTCGCGCTGGGCGCCTTGCTTCTGGCTGTGGGCATCGGCATGGTCTGGTCGGCGCTGCAAAAGCTGGAGAACCCTGGCACTATCGCCACCGTCCACATTTCGGCGCTGTGGGTGGCGTTGATTGCCATTGCCTCCAAAGAGCTGCTGTTTCGCTACATGCTGCGCGTGGCCAAGGCCGTCAAGTCCAGCATGCTGGTGGCCAACGCCTGGCATGCGCGCTCGGACGCAGCCTCTTCGCTGGTGGTCAGCATCGGCCTGATTGGCAACCTGTTGGGCTACCCCTTGCTGGACCCGATAGCCGCGCTGATCGTGGGTTTTATGGTGGGCAAGATGGGTTGGAGCTTTAGCTGGGATGCCCTGCACGATTTGATGGACCGCGGTCTGGACGAGGCCGAAGTGCAAGCCATTCGCGATACGCTGGCCTCCGCTCCGGGCGTACTGGGTGTGCACGATGTTCGCACCCGCAAGATGGGCGACATGGTGGTGGTGGACGCGCACATTGAAGTGCAAGCCGACATTACCGTGGAAGCCGGCCACAACATTGCCGTGGCCGCGCGCCAGGCCGTGATGCAGCGCCATCGCGTGCTCAACCTGATGACACACGTGGACCCGGCACACCGCCCGGACAAGGACCACGAGCCCTTGGCACCACGCGCCTGAACGTCCGCGCCGCCGAGAGGCGGTGGCACCCACAGGTCCAATCTCGGTTGCGCCACTTACGCCAGCACTGCCGTGGTCATGCCGCTATCGATCCAGAGTTGAACCGTGGCTACCACCACACCCCGTTCCTGCGCTGCCTCGCGGGTGCTGAGACCGTACCTTGGAATTTTCAAAGGGTGAATTGCGAATGAAAAAATTTCACCTTTTATCAAATAAATCATTTATCATCATATTTTGCTGTTTTTAATCATTTACTAGCCGTTTTTTGATGCCCTGTCGTCAAGCGCCAAGTCCCTATGCACCCCTCAATCAACCCATCTTCCGCCGTTGCTCTGATCGTCGATGACGATGCTTTTTTCAGGGAATCGCTACGTCTTCAACTCATGGCGCTAGGCATCCAAAACATCCTGCTGGCAGAAGATGGCGAAGAGGCACTTGACCTATTGCGGCAGCACTCTGGCGCTGTGGACCTGGTGGTGTGCGATGTGTCCATGCCCGGGGCCGATGGCTTTCATGTCTTAAGCGACATCGCGCACACGGGTTTTAAAGGGCAACTGCTTTTTGTTAGCGGCATGGACCCTGCGGCCTTGCAACTGCTCAAGCTGTTCGCCCGCTCTAACGGGATGGATTTGGTGGACACGCTGGAAAAACCGGTAACGCTCAGCCACCTTGAGATGGCTGTCTCCTTCGCCACTCACTGAAAGCGTCAGTTACTGGGCCCACACCACGGCTGTGGACGACTTGATCCAAGTCTCCAAAAAGGGCGCATAGCTCTGCTCAATCTTCGGCCTGCGCGCCTTCATGGTGGGCGTCAACATGCCGCTCTCTACGGTCCAAGATACCGTTGTCAAAACGATGCGGTCCAGTCGCTCGTGCGGATCGAGTCCGGCGTTCACACGCTTCAAGTGGGCTTCAAATTCTGCCCCGAGTTGCGCGCGTGATGCCGACAGACTGGCACGTGCCGCCTCACTCAGCACCACCACCGCAATAGGCTGAGGCAGATTGCCGCCGATCACGATGCAGGTTTCCACTGCCGGGTGCTGCGATAGCTTGTGCTCGATGGGCGCCGGCGCCACGTACTTGCCTTTGCTGGACTTGAAGTTGTCCTTGATGCGCCCGACGATGCGCAGGCAGCCGTTGGCATCAATCACGCCCGTATCACCGGTATGCAACCAGCCGTCTGCGGTAAACAATTCCTGCGTGAGCTGCGGCTCCCGGTAATAGCCAATAGTGGCGCCGGGTGACAACACCTGCACCTCGTCGGTGGCGGGGTCAATGCGCTGCTCCACCCCATCAAGGGGTTGGCCCACGGTGCCAAAGTGCAAGTCGCCGGGGCGGCCGATGTGGGAGGCATTGGCCACTTCGGTCATGCCGTAGCCCTCGGCAATCGGCAGACCCAGGGCCGCAAACCATTGGATGATTTCGATGGAAAGCGGCGCACTGCC
>CANFNO010000337.1 GCA_947447845.1 Burkholderiales bacterium
GCCAACTGGCGGCGCGCGAGCAGCAATGGCTGATGGACACCTTTGGCGAGCGCACCGGTGCATGGTTGCACGCTGCTTCCCACGGCCAGGACGACAGACCCGTGGTGACCGAGAGCGAGCCCGTCAGCATGAGCCGCGAGACCACCTTTGATACCGACCTGCACGCCGTGCGCGACCGTGCCGAGTTGGGCGCCATCTTCACCAAGTTGTGCGAGCAGGTGGCCGGTGACTTGCAGCGCAAGGGCTATGTCGGCAAGACGATAGGCATCAAGCTGCGCTTTGACGATTTCCAGATCGTCACGCGCGACCAGACGATTGACCACTTCACATCAGACGCCAAAGTGATTCGCCAGTTTGCCGGGCAGTGCCTGAAGCGGGCACCACTGCAAAAGCGGTTGCGATTGCTGGGGGTGCGAGTGGGGGCGCTGTTGAAGGCGGAGGATGCGAAGGCGGGTGAAATAGCTGCTGTACGTGCACCGTCTAGTCATGGCGCAGATACAGATGAACTCACCGGTCAACTGTTTTAGGTACAGCGGACCACCACTGACCCCACAAACACCGCCATTTCCCGCAACAACCACTCCTTGAAAACCTTGCTGGCATGGCGCGTCTTGGTGCCTTCCGGTGCAATCAGGTAATAGGCTTCCTTCAATGGAATAGAGAAATCAAAAGGCCGCACCAACTGGCCGGAAGCCAGCAAATCATTGGCAATGGTTTCGTGTGCCAGTGCCACGCCCAGCCCACGTTGCGCCCAGTCCAGACTCAGGGCCCAAGTGCTTGCGCGGTGCACTGCGGGCACCGCAATGGTGCCGCCGTCAGGGTGGGACTTCAGCCAGGCGCCCCAACTCTGGGCGGTGCCTGGCAGGTCGAACAGACGCTGCTTCAGCAAATCGTCCAGCGACTTGATTTGCTTGGCCATTTTGGGTGTGCAAACCGGAAAAATACTGTCTCGCGTCAGGCGCCTCCCGTTGATGCCTTCACGCTTGCCCAGGCCAAATACGATTTGCAGTGACGCGGGTTGAATGGGCCGCTCTTCGTGCCACACGGCGGTGGCCAGATTGAGTTGCACACCGGGGTTCTCGTCCATAAATTGCCCCAGGCGCGGCGTGAGCCAAAACAGGGCGAAGGACAGGTTCACCTGCAGTTCCAGCACATCCGGGTGATTGCGGCTCTGCAACACGGTGGTGCCTTCCTCCAGCATGGCAAAGGCCGCTTGCACCGTGGGCAAATAGCCACGCCCCTCGTCTGTCAGCTCCAGCCCACGTGCGCGGCGCAGGAACAGCGTGCGGCCCATGGCACTTTCCAGACTCTTGATCTGCTGGCTGATGGCGGACTGCGTCATGCTCAGCTCTTCGGCTGCTGAGGTGAAACTCAACGCCCGCGCTGAGGCCTCAAAAGCGCGCAGCCAGTTCAGCGGGGGAAGTCGTGCCACAGTGCACCTCCTTTTCGTACCTATAAGTTAGCCATTAGTTAAACTAATCTTATATCGGAAGTTTTATCGTTTGAAGAATGGGGCGAATTGAAGCAGACTGTTTGCTGTTCTTCTTAGTCGAAACGCCACAAGCGAAAACCTCACAATGTCCAGAATTCTTGTCCACGCCGAAGACGGCAGAACCCGCGTGCTGCTGAAAAAGGCAAGCGTTGAGACCGAACTACCCGCGCTGTGGTTACGTGCCCGCAGCCCGGACCCCTCGCAGCGCGACACCGTCACTGGCCAGCGCCTGATGAACCCCCATTTGCTGCCAGATGACTTGCACCTGCTCGATGCGCGCTTTGAAAACGAACTGCTGCACCTCTCGTTTAGCGACGGCTTTTCCGGGCATTTTGATCCGGATGATTTGGTGTCGGGCTCGGTGCTGACCACCGGTTGCCCGGCACCTCGCCCGTGGCAAGCCGACTTGCAGCCACACCCGGTATACCGTTGGCCCGACTTGGCAGATGACGCGGTTTTGTACCGCGCGCTCAAGGACTTTATTGAGCGCGGTTTTCTGTTGGTGCATAAGACACCCACCCTGCCCGACTCCATCCTGCAAGTGGCGCAACGCTTTGGTCATGTGCGTACCACCAATTTCGGCAGCTTCTTTGAGGTCTATTCCCGCCCGAACTCCAATGACCTGGCCTACCGCCCTGTGGCCTTGGGTCCGCATACCGACAACCCGTACCGCACACCGGTGCCCGGCATTCAAATCCTGCAGTGCCTGCAAAACGAGACCTCGGGTGGGCTATCGACCCTGGTGGACAGCCTGGCCGTGGCCGCGCAAGTGCGCCAGGAAGACCCGCTTGGCTTTGAATTGCTCAGCCACGTGCCGGTGCGCTTTGAATACCGCGACGCCACCACACAACTGGTGTCGGTCAAGCCCATGATCGAACTCGATGGCCAGGGCCAGATGACCGGCGTGCACTACAGCCCGCGCCTGGATGACATGCCACTGATGTCAGAGACGGACACACGCCGTTACCACATGGCACGCAAGCGCCTGGGGCTGCTGTTTGAAGACCCGAAGTACGAGCTGCGCATCCGGCTCAATGCCGGCGAGATGATGATGTTTGACAATAACCGTGTCCTGCATGGCCGCACCGCGTTTGATCCCTCCGAGGGCCACCGCCAATTGCAGG
Organism: Burkholderiales bacterium; assembly: GCA_947447845.1. The sequence goes on from CANFNO010000337.1 coordinate 2,617, forward strand.
GCTGCTATGTGGACCGCGACGGCCCACGCAGCACCTACCGCGTGTTGCAACGCACATACGGCTGAACCCCTCACCAACAGGACTAGAAAAATATGGATACCGTTTCGTTCACCCAGATGAAAGATGGCACGCAGGAAGAATACGTCTTCCTGCAAGCGCTGGAGCATGACTACATCCGGGCCCTGCCCGACCGGTTGCTGCTCGCGCTGGAAAGATTGGGCGGCTCCTTGCAGGGCTACAAACTTTCACGGCTGGAGCATTCGCTGCAGACCGCCACACGTGCCGACGATGATGGCGCCGACATCGAGATGATTGTGGCCGCTTTGGTGCACGATCTGGGGGATGAGTTGGCACCGGAAAACCATTCGCAATTTGCCGCCAGCCTTCTCAAGCCCTATGTACGGCCCGAGGTGACCTGGGTGATCGAGATGCACGGCCTGTTTCAGATGCAGTACTACGCGCAGCACTATGGCAAGGATGCCGCAGGGCATCTGGCCTACCAAGACCACCGGTGGTTTGATTCAGCCCAACGGTTTGTTGAAAAGTACGACCAGGCTGCGTTTGACCCGGCCTACCCAACCCGGCCCTTGAGTTACTTTGAGCCGATGTTGCGCACCATCTTTAGCCGCAAGCCGTTTTCACAAGTGCCGGCTGACGAGGGCGCTGGGGTGAATGGTGCAGTGAGGTAAAGGAGGAGCCCGCTTAAGCGGGCGGGGGACACGAACGGAACCATTCGCTCCAGCGCCCTCGGCGTACACCCACAATGAATTCAATGAACGGCGGCGGGTTCCACCGCCGCCAGCCGCCACAAGGAAGTGATCTCCGCCGCGCGCGCTGCGTGCAGGGGGTCGGTGGTGTCCGCAGACTTGGCATGCACCGGCTTCACATCCATATGCGCTTTGACCCGCAGCCCCGCGGACTCAATGGCCGCCAGCAGCTCGGCACGGGTGCGCAGCCCCAGGTGTTCGGCCAGATTGGACAGGATCAGCCAGCCCTCACCCTTTGGGGTCAGATGCGCGGCCAGACCGTTCAAGAAACCCAGCAACATCACACTGCCTTCGTCGTACACCGCATGCTCGATGGGTGAGCTGGCACGTGCCGGCAACCAGGGCGGGTTGCAGACGATGATGTCGGCCAGCCCCTCGGGAAACAGATCCGCTTTTTGCAGATCGACACTGGCGCTGACTTCCAACAGCGCGAAATTGGCTGCGGCGCATTCCAACGCACGATCATCCATATCCGTGGCCACCACATGGCCGATACCACGGCGCACCAGCATGGCAGACAGCACACCGCTGCCGGTACCGATGTCGAACGCTGTCAGAGCCGCCATGTTCTTGGCCAGAGGCGCGGTGGCCACCAGCCCCACGTACTCACCACGCAAGGGCGAGAACACGCCGTAATAGGGGTGAATGCGGTTGTTGGGTGCATCGCCTAGAGCGGCCACTTCGACACCATTCTTGCGCCACTCAAAGGCGCTGATCAGCCCCAGCAACTCGCGCATGGAGGCCACGCTGGCAACTTCTCCTTCAGGCGCCAAACCCCAGGCCTGCGAGCAAGCCAGGCGCGCATCCGGACTGCGGCGCAGTGAGAGCCCGTATTCACCATCAAACGACAACAGCACCATGCCCAGTACGCGGGCTCGCTGCGCCTGAGCCTGGCGGTGCACATGGAAGCCTTTTGCGGCTGCGGCTGCGGCCTCCTCGGGGCTGTGCCGCACGTCCTTAAAGCCAGTCTGGCGCGGCCTGCGACCACGCTTGTCGGTGCTGGCACTCTGGTCGATGCGGCGGCCCAGGGCCTGCAGCATCTGGCGTGCATTTTGAAAGTCACCGCGCC
>CANFNO010000338.1 GCA_947447845.1 Burkholderiales bacterium
CGCCTTGATCTGGCTGATGTCGGTGTGGGTGCCCGACATCATCAGCGGTGCACCCCTTGCGTCCCGGCTGACGATGCGTCCGCTGGTCAAAATCCACTGCCATGCACCCTCCTTGGATTTGACGCGGAATTCCACTTCGTGTTTGGCCGACAGCCCTTTCACGTGGCGATCGATCGAGGCCAGGGCTAGAGGCAAATCGTCTGGATGCACCAACTGAGGCCAGCTGGCGGGGTCTATGGACATCTCGCCCGGGCTGTAGCCCAGCATGGTTTCCCAGCGCGCGCTGACCTGGAAGGCGTTGGTTTGCAGATTCCAGTCCCAATAGCCTTGGCTGGCACCATCCAGCACGCGGGCCAGGCGTTGTTCACTTTCACGCAACGCAGCTTCCGTGCGTTGTCGCTCGGTAATGTCAGTGCCCAGGATGTAATAGCCATCGACCCGATTTTGCGCATCGTATGTGGGCAGGTAATTGACCAACAGCCAGACATCCGGAAACGGCTGCCAGTCGAAATTTTGCGCCTGTCCCTGCAAGGCCTGGGCGATGCGGGGGCTGACCACGTCATAGCGTTGCGGCCCGAGAATTTCCTGCACCGAGCAGCCAATGAGGGCTTGCCTGTCAGGCGCAAAGCGCTCGTGGTATTGGCGATTGACATACACAAAGCGATCGTAGACATCGACATACGCGATCATTGCAGGCACGCTGTTGATCACGCTGCGCAAATGGGCTTCACTGTTGGCCAGGCGTTGCCGCTCAGCGTCCAGTTCGCGGCTGATTTTGAGACGCTCGGTCACATCGGTCACGGCAGACAGGCTGCGCAAGGGAAGTCCGTCCAACCCGCGCTCCAATTCGGCTGAAACCAGCGTGTCGATGGTGTCTCCGTTTTGGCATATCCATTGGTACGCAATGTCACGAATCGAGCCGGAGACGAGAAATTTTGGGAAGACGGTTTCAAGTGCGTGTTGTGCAGACGCCGCAGACATAAACACCGTTGGCTTTTTTCCAATCATCTCTTCGCGCGAGTAACCAAGCTTTTCTGCGAACAAGTTGCTCACGCTCAACAGGGCACCCTGGGCATTGATGGAATACAACATGGCAGGCGTGGCTTCATATTGCTGCCGCTGTAAGCGTTCGCTTTCGATCAGTTGAAGTTGCGCCTGTTTGCGGTCACTGATATCGAGATAGGTGCCGAACATTCTGTGCGCCGTCCCGTCCGGGTTCCAGGTCTTGATCTGGCCGCTTGAATGCACCCAGACCCAGTGTCCATCCCGGTGTTGCATACGAAATTCGCAGTCATACCGGGCAGCCTTTTGGGCCAGGTAGACGGCAACCGCCTCTTCCGTTCTCTGGAAGTCATCCGGGTGAACCAGCTTGCGCCAGCCGTCATAAGTGACGGGGCTCAACTCCTGCATTGTTCTGCCCAGAATCTCTGCCCACCGCTCGTTTACCTCGAGGCGACCGGTGTTCATGTCCCATTCCCAGGTGCCCGCACCCGTGCCGTTCAGGATGTTTTGCAATGTGCGTTGTTGCTCGAACCATGACATTTCGCTGGAGCGTGTTTCGAGGGCTCTGGCGACCACGATGGACAAGTGGCTCAGTACTTCGCGCTGCTGTGGGGTGAGTTTGCGTGGAACCCGATCCATCACACACAGTGCGCCGACCAGATGGCCGCTGGACAGACGGATCGGGGCACCCGCATAGAAACGGATGCCCGGACTATCGGTAACCAGCGGATTGTCGGCAAAACGGGCGTCTTGCATCGCGTTGGCGACTTCAAAAATTTCTTCGCCCTGAATCGCGTGTGAGCAAAAGGCGATGTCGCGCGCGGTTTCGTGAAGGCCCGGCATGCCCACATTGGCCTTGAACCATTGCCGATCGCTATCCACCAAACTGATCAGGGAAATGGGAACGTCACACACGGCAGACGCCACCTTCACCAAGGCGTCAAATTCAGCCTCCACAGGTGAATCCAGAACGCCAAGCGCCCTTAGCGCCGCGAGCCGTGTAACCTCATTGACAGGCAGTTGGGCGGCAGTCATGACCACAAAAGATAAAACTTGGGCGGCAAGGGAACTTTCTTTGACCAACGATTATTTTGACGGAGCGAAAGCCTGCTTTTTTCTCCGTTTCTGTAAGTCAGTATACGGCGCCCGGGTCGCGCTTGTTGGCCCGTGACATCGATTCCCCCTCAGCCTGCCGTTCGGGTCACAAGGCGTCGACCAGCCTTGCAAAATGCGCAAAATACGCAAAGTTGCGCGGTGCGCTAGACCAGCTTGTTGGAGCGCCGCCAGATACCAAAGGCCTCGGCTTCTTTCACAAGTTGCTCGCGGAAGTCCGGATGGGCGATGTTGATCAGCGCCTCGGCCCGCTGCCAGGCTGATTTGGCCTTCATCTGCGCCACACCGAATTCGGTCACCACGTAGTGCACCACCGAGCGCGGGCAGGTGACGATGGTTCCGGGGGACAGCGTGGGCACGATGCGCGAACCAACGCTGCCGTCCTTCTTCTTGTAGGTCGAGTTAATGCAAATCAGGCCTTTGCCGCCTTCGGACTTGAAGGCGCCCATGATGAAGTCGAGCTGACCGCCGGTGCCCGAAATCTGGCGCGGACCGGCCGACTCGCTGGCCACCTGCGTGAACAGGTCGATTTCGATGGCGTTGTTGATCGCTACCACCTTGGGGTTGCGGCCAATGGTGGCCGGATCGTTGGTGTAGGACGCCGGGAAGATCGCCGCCACCGGGTTGTTGTCCAGAAAGTCATAGAGCTTCTGGGTGCCCATGGCGAAGGTGTAAACCATTTTTTCGCGGTCAATCGCCTTGCGCTTGCCGGTGATGCGGCCGGCCTCGTACATGTCCACATACGAGTCGGCCAGCATCTCGGTGTGCACGCCAAGGTCTTTCAAGTCGCTCTGCGCAATCATGGCGCCGACGATGTTGGGCAGGGCGCCGATGCCAAGCTGGATGGTGGAGCCGTCTTCCAGCAAGCCCATGACATGGGCGGCTATTCTGCGATCGGCATCGCTGCCCACAGCCTCGGGCAATTGCAGCAGCGGCGTATTGGGACCTTCCACCACCGCGAAAACCTTGGAGATATGGATGGTCTCGTCCAGCCCGCCCAGGCAACGGGGCGCTTTGGTGTTCACCTCCACGACCACCTTCTTGGCCTTGCGGCAATAAGACGGGGTCATCGAACAACTGGTGGAGAAGTTGAAGAAACCATTGGCATCCATGGGCGTGACCTGCACCACGGCCACATTCGGCTCTTCGTACAACTCCACGTTTTGTGGGCCTTGGTGATAGCACAGCGGGATATATCCGGCCAAGCCCTTTTCGCCGTATTTGCGGCCCAGACCGGAGAAGTGCCAGTCATTCCACAAGAAAGACTCGCCCTTGGGGTCCGCCTCGACGCATTTGAGCGGGCGGGCACGGGTGGTGGTGACGAGGATGACGTCTCGCAGTTCGTGGCTGCGCAGCGCCAGAGCGGCATCTACGGCTTCCACGTTCTGGGCGAATTCACCCATGAAGACTTTGTCGCCCGACTGGATCAGGGCGGCGGCCTGCTCGGCCGAGCAGAGTTTTTGCTGGTATTGGGCTTGCACGTGTGTTGTCATGGCTTCTTATCGTGAGTGAGTAATGCGTTGCATGGCGGATGCACCCAGCATCCTACGACAGGACCTTGGCACATTTGTCCAAACTAGGTCGTATTCGTTGACCTCCATCATTACAAGGTGCTAACCCATGCAGAGATCACACGCCACGGCCCGCAGACCGGGCTTTACAGGGCAGAGACCAGCTCCGGCACTGCGGTGAACAGATCGGCCACCAGGCCATAGTCGGCGACGCTGAAAATCGGCGCCTCCGCATCCTTGTTGATGGCCACAATGACCTTGGAGTCCTTCATGCCGGCCAGATGCTGGATGGCGCCGCTGATACCGGCCGCGATATAGAGCTGCGGCGCCACGATCTTGCCGGTCTGCCCGACCTGCAAATCATTGGCCGCATAACCCGCGTCCACCGCAGCGCGGCTGGCACCAATGGCGGCGCCGAGTTTGTCCGCCAAGGGCGTCATCACTTCGCCGAACTTTTCCTGCGAACCCAGGGCCCGGCCGCCGCTGACAATGATCTTGGCAGCAGTGAGTTCGGGGCGGTCGTTGCGAGCAATCTCGCTGCCGATGTAGCGTGTGCCGCCCGGCACCGCCAGGACTTCGACCGATTCGATGGCGACGGGTGCCTGCGCAGACTGGGCCGCCGCATCAAAGCCCGTGGTGCGCACGGTGAGCACCTTGATGGGGTCGCTGCTTTGCACCGTGGCGATGGCGTTGCCGGCATAGATGGGGCGCTCAAAAGTGTCGGCGCTGATGACACGGGTGACGTCCGATACCTGCGCCACATCCAGCAACGCAGCCAAGCGAGGGGCAATGTTCTTGCCCGTGGCGGTGGCCGCAAA
>CANFNO010000339.1 GCA_947447845.1 Burkholderiales bacterium
CCGTGGCGGTCTTCACCGTAGTCCACAAAGCAGGCTTCCAGGGAGGGCTCTACGCGTGTCACCACGGCCTTGTAGATATTGCCCTTGCGCTGTTCGCGCCCTTCGATTTCGATTTCGTAGTCGAGGAGTTTTTGTCCGTCGACAATGGCCAGGCGGCGTTCTTCAGCCTGCGTGGCGTTGATAAGCATCCGTTTCATGGGGTGCGTCCTTCTTCAGTAAGTACATGCCCAAAATGGGCTAACGGTGCCTGACTGACGAACTGAAGTGAGGAGGAATTGCCGGAGAACTTCGAATTACACGAGGTGTCGAAGCGTGGGCACGTGGATGGGAACGAGGGGGGGAGTTTGGGCATGTGCGCACTGTAATGAGGCACATGTCACCGAATCTAAGCGGGTTGCGGGCAGACGCACAGCTTTTGGCGCGGCGAAAACGCCCCGCTGGCACATGCTCAATAGTCTCCACAACGCAAACATCTCGTTTTTTATCCGTTTGCAAACCGTGGGCTTGCAAACTTGGGGTATTCCGTATCAGGGTTTCAATTCGTCGGATTGACCGCTTGGCATACTGCCATCACACGCAAGTGGCGGATGATTTACAGGCTGTCCCAGACGGCGGCATCGACCTTCCAGCATTGCAGTAAATGGGCTGTGGACTAAACTCCAGCTAAATCAACCACTTACAGCGCGTCGCTAGTGAAACACATTATAGGGGCCAATCTGACTTCCACCGTACCCCAGTCGCAAACACTTACCGTAGACGAAGATTCTGCGGGCCAGCGCTTAGACAATTTTCTGATGCGCCACCTCAAGGGTGTGCCCAAGACACATGTATACCGGATCATTCGCAGCGGCGAGGTGCGTATCAATAAGGGCCGGGTTGGAGCTGATACCCGGATTGCCGCTGGAGACCTGGTACGCCTGCCGCCGGTGCGCGTGTCTGACCGGGCCGAAGAAAAAGCTCAGAGCATGGCGGCACTTGCGGCCAAGGCCGGCAACTCAGGGCAGGGGGGCAGCGCTGCTTTGTCAGGCGGCGGCTTTGTTCCCGCCAAGGACTTCCCCATTTTATTTGAAGACGACTTTTTTCTGGCAATCAACAAGCCCGCAGGTGTGGCCGTGCACGGCGGCTCAGGCGTCAGCTTTGGCGTGATTGAGCAGCTGCGCATGGCTAGGCCGCGCGCCCCATTTCTGGAACTGGTGCACAGGTTGGACCGCGATACCTCCGGCATCTTGCTGGTGGCCAAAAAGCGCAGTTCCCTGAAAAAGCTGCAAGACCAGTTCCGCGAACGCGAAACCGGCAAGATCTATTTAGCCTTGGTGCTGGGAATTTGGCCGGAGAAACTCAAGGTCTTGAGCAAGCCGCTGCACAAATATGTGCTGCCGGGCAAGGACGGTCAGGCAGAAGGTGGGGAACGGCGCGTCAAGGTGGTGGCCAAGGATGACCCGGACGGCATGCCTTCGCTAACGATGGTCAAGTTGCGAGGTACTACGGAACCCGATGCTGCCAAACCCTATTCGCTGCTGGAAGTTACCCTCAAAACCGGCCGAACCCACCAAATTCGCGTGCACCTGGCGTCTGAAGGCATGCCCATAGCAGGGGATGATAAGTACGGCAACTTTGACGCCAACAAGGAGTTGGAAAAAGTCAGCGGCCCGGGGGGCCTTAAGCGCATGTTTTTGCACGCTTGGCGCTTTCAATGCAATCACCCCGGCACCGGTAAGCGGGTCGAATTGCAGGCAGAATTGCCGCCCGAGCTTGCCGCTTTCCTGCGGTTTGCCCTTCCCCCAAGCGCTGAGTAACCCATATCCATGCCCAAAATACTGGCGGCGCCCAAGCGCCAATTTGACCTGATCGCGTTTGACTGGGATGGCACGTTGTTTGACTCCACTGCGATCATTACCCGCTGCATTCAGGAGGCCGTTCGCGATGTGGGCGGCACCGTCCCCAGCGATACCGATGCCTCCTATGTCATTGGAATGGGTTTGATGGCAGCCCTGGCCCATGCGGCGCCAGATGTTCCGCGTGAAAAATATCCGCTGCTTGGCGAGCGCTACAAGCACCACTACACCCTGCACCAGAATGACATCAGCCTCTTTGACGGTGTGCTGCCGATGCTGCATCAATTGAAAAGTCGGCAACACTTTCTGGCGGTGGCCACGGGTAAGAGTCGGCGCGGACTTGATGAAACGCTGGCGCGTGAGGAACTACAGGGTCTTTTTGACACCTCCCGTACAGCCGATGAGACGGCCGGCAAACCGCATCCGCTGATGCTGCAGGAGTTGATGGCCGAATTCGGTGTGCAGCCCGATCGCCTGCTGATGATTGGCGACACCACGCATGATTTGCAGATGGCGCGCAATGCCGGTTGCCCCAGTGTCGGCGTGAGCTATGGCGCGCATGACCATGCGGATTTTGTCTCGCTAGCCCCCCTTTTTGTGGCGCATTCGGTTGCCGAATTGCAGCAGTGGCTGCTGAACCATGGCTGATTTTGGGGCTAAAGGGGAGGGTGGATTTGAGCCCCAGGTGATTGTGTTGTGCAACTCCGATGCGCTGATCAACAGCGGCGAGGCTGTGCCCTTTGATGTGGTCTATTGCGGGCAAACTTGTTTGGCTTTTGCCGTTCGCTATCAAGGTCAGGTGTATGCCTACCTGAACCGCTGCTCCCATGTGCCTATGGAAATGGATTACCAGCCCAATCGCTTCTTTGATTTGACCGGACATTGGCTTATCTGTGCCACCCATGGCGCGACCTACAGCCCGCGCACAGGAGCCTGTCGCGGCGGTCCCTGCCGGGGTGGGTTGGTAAAAATTGAGACCTCTGAACGCGATGGTGTGGTGCACTGGCATACTGCCCAGCAACTGCAAAATGTGAACTTCTGATATGACTGACCCCCAAAATCCAACCAGCCCCGTCCAAGATGGCGAAGCGGCGCCCGCGTTTAATCCTGGTAAACAGGACGGCGCAATTCCGACCAGTTCCGACGGTTGGGAGCGTGCCACTTTGGAAAAGCTGGCCATGGCCACACTAATCGAGCAGCGCCAGGCGCGCCGTTGGCGCAATGGCATCCGCATAGCTTGGCTGGTGTTCGTGGTCTTGCTGGTCGGTTTTGGTTGGGAGCGCGGAGGTGCACCGGCAGATGTGTCCAAACCACACACCGCAGTGATTGAAATCAAGGGCGAAATTGCCGCGGGTGGCGAGGCCAGTGCGGAGTTGGTGATCTCCTCCATGCGCAGCGCCTTTGAAGACTCTGGCACGCAGGGCGTGGTGCTGCTGATTAATTCTCCTGGCGGTAGCCCGGTGCAGGCCGGCATCATCAACGATGAAATATATCGACTGAAAGCCAAATACAAAAAGCCGGTGTACGCGGTGGTGGAAGAGACTTGTGCTTCGGCCGCCTACTACATCGCCGTGGCTGCCGACAAGATCTACGTGGACAAGGCCAGCATTGTGGGCAGCATCGGTGTGCTGATGGACGGTTTTGGTTTTACCGGCCTGATGGACAAACTAGGGGTGGAGCGGCGCCTGATGACGGCCGGTGAAAACAAGGGTTTTCTCGATCCTTTCAGCCCGCAAACGGATACGCAACGTGCCTTTGCGCAGACGATGCTTAACCAGATACATCAGCAGTTCATAGGCGCAGTGAAGACTGGGCGTGGCGCGCGTTTGAAGGAAACACCAGAAACATTCAGCGGCTTGTTCTGGACTGGCCAGCAGGCCGTGGAGATGGGTCTGGCTGATCAGTTGGCCAGTCTGGACTTCGTGGCGCGTGAGGTTATCAAGGCCGAAGAGTTGGTGGACTACACCCGACGCGACAACGTGGCCGAGCGTTTGGTCAAGCGATTTGGTGCATCTATTGGTGAAGGCTCGGTGCGCGCCTTGAAGACAGCCCCCAGCATGCGCTAAAACCCTTAGCTCCAAGCGAGCGAAGGCGGGCGCTATATTCAGCGCCCAATCGCAAATACCGTGGGCACGCTGTTGTCTAGTGCCCAGGGTTTGCTCTTCCAGTTTTTTACGACATCACTGTGGCATTGCGCTCGACTGAGCGTCAGTCCGCTGGCGGTGGCCAAACGCGTGTTGTGCTGCAGGCTTTGCAGCAGGGTTTGCAGCAGTGCGGTGTTGCGGTAGGGCGTTTCAATAAAGATTTGGGTTTGGCCGGTTTTGAGTGCCAAGGACTCCAACTCCCGTATTTTTTGGGCTCGCTCGGCGGGTGCCGCCGGCACATAACCCACAAAGGCAAAGCTTTGACCGTTCAGGCCACTGGCTGCCAGTGCCAACAAGAGCGACACCGGCCCAACCAGCGGCACGACAGGAATCCCCAGGTCATGTGCGGCACGTACGACCGAGGAGCCAGGGTCGGCAACAGCGGGCATACCGGCTTCGCTGACTAGGCCCATGTTATGACCATCGACGGCAGGTTGCAGCAAATGGCGGGCATCAAAGCCACC
>CANFNO010000340.1 GCA_947447845.1 Burkholderiales bacterium
TACAACCCATTGCCCAACCACGAACATGTTCCCATGACCCTGGCCGCAGCGCGTGCGGGCAAGCACGTGCTGTGCGAGAAGCCGGTGGCGCTGACGGCCAAGGAAGCCGAGCAGTTGCGCGAAGTTGCCGACAAGGTGCACATCATGGAAGCCTTCATGGTGCGCTTCCATCCGCAATGGCTCTCGGTGCGTGACCGCGTACGTGCAGGCGAATTGGGCGATGTGCGCTCCATTCACAGTTACTTCTCGTATTTCAATACTGACGCCGGCAATATTCGCAACATGGCCGACATTGGCGGCGGCGCGCTGTATGACATCGGCTGCTACCCCATCGTCACCGCACGCTTTTTGTTCGGCTGCGAACCGCTTCGTGCTATTGCCCTGGTGGACCGTGACCCGGTCTTCAAGACAGATCGCATGGTCAGCGGCATGCTCGACTTTGGTGGTGGCCGTCGCCTGGATTTCACCGTCTCGACCCAGTCGGTGACCTACCAGCGGGTGCAGGTTTGCGGCACCAAAAAACGCATCGAAATTCAGATTCCGTTCAACGCTCCCTTGGGCGGCGCCACCGACGTGCTGACAGACGATGGCTCACGCCTGGATTTGGGCTCCACAAGCACCGAGACCATTCCGGCTTGCGATATGTACACGCTGGAAATCGATGCCTTTTCAAAGGTAGTGCGCGGCGAGATTCCATTGCCCTATGGCGTGGAAGACGCCATCCTGAACATGCGCGTCATCGATGCGCTGTTTGCGTCGGAGAAAACCGGGGCATGGGTTAACGTTTAGGTACAGACGGCGCAAGGCGATGGTGTGTTACTCGGTGAATTGAGGTCTGCATGTTGAAACGAATCCCACTTTTTGTAGCCGCGACCTTTGTGTTGCAGGGCGCAGGCATGGGAGTCGCAATTGCTGACGCCCCCGTGCTTGCAATTCCTCACTTCATCGAAGAGACCGATGCCGCCGGGCTGCAAAGTCGCTTTGAGGGCCAGGATGAATTTATGGTCGGTGGTGGTGTGGCGGTGTTCGATTGCGACAGCGATGGACTGCCCGAGATTTACGTCACCGGCGGCGTTAACAAGGCCAAGTTTTACCGCAACCAGAGCACGCGCGGTGGCCCCATCAAGCTGAAGGAAGAGCGCTCCGGTCTGGAGCTGACCAATGCCACGGGCGCCTATCCGATCGACATCGATGGCGATGGCAACATCGACCTAGTCGTGTTGCGCGTGGGCGAGGTGGAAGTGTTTCGGTCTTTAGGCCAATGCAAGTTTGAGCGCGCCAACCAGAAGTGGAACATTCCGCCGAATAACGACTGGCATACCGCTTTCTCCGCCACCTGGGAAAAGGGCAGCAGCATGCCCACCCTGGCCTTTGGCACGTATTACGACCGTAGCCGCCCAGACTTTCCCTGGGGCACTTGCACCCCGGGTTGGTTGCTGCGTCCGGACGCCAGCGGCAAGCAATATGCCGCGCCCGAACTGCTCAAGCCCAGCTATTGCGCCTTGTCGATGTTGTTCTCCGATTGGAACCGCTCGGGTCAGGCTTCATTGCGCGTGGCCAATGATCGCGAGTATTACAAGGGTGGGCAGGAGCAACTTTGGCAAGTGCCGCCCGGGGAAGCCGCAAGGCCCTACAACGCAGAAGATGGCTGGAAGCGCCTGCAAATCTGGGGCATGGGAATTGCCAGCCACGATATCGATGGTGACGGCTACCCCGAAGTTTTCATCACCAGCATGGCTGACAACAAGTTTCAGAAACTCGAAACCACGGCTGATCGTCCTGCATACATCGACCAGGCCTTCAAACGTGGCATCACCGCACACCGGCCCTATGTGGGTGGCGACATTCACCCCAGCACGGCCTGGCATGCGCAGTTTGCCGATGTGAACAACGATGGTTTGAGTGATCTGTTCATCGTCAAGGGCAATGTCTCCACCATGCCGGACTTTGCGATCCTGGACCCCAATGACCTTCTCCTGGGCGAGGCGGATGGCCACTTCACCCAAGTGGGGCAGCAAGCGGGTGTGGCCAGTTTCCGGCGCGGTCGCGGTGGCATGCTGGCCGACCTGAATGGCGATGGCCTGCTCGACATGGTGGTGGTGAATCGTCTGGACAAGGCGCAACTCTGGCGCAACCTCGGTGGCGGCACCGCTGAGAAACCAGCACCCATGGGCCACTGGCTGCAATTGCGCCTGCACCAGACGGGTGGCAACCGCGATGCCATAGGCGCCTGGGTCGAAGTGGATCTGGGTGGGCGCATCATCCGCGAAGAACTCACGATTGGCGGTGGCCACGCCAGCGGCCATCTGGGCTGGATGCACTTTGGTTTGGGTGAGGCAAAGGACGTGAAACTGCGCGTGCAATGGCCGCAGAGCGGCTGGAGCGACTGGCAGGCCGTGGCTGCTGACCAGTTTTATAGCGTCGATAAAGAGGCAGGTGTTCACACCTGGAAAGCACCATGAGATTGCAAACCAAAATGCCCCGCCGCCCGCGTCTGAAGGCACTCGCCTTCACATTGCTAGCAGTCTGTAGCTTGGGCCTTGGAAGCGTGCCCGGTCTGGCACAAACCTCTGCTTCATCACCTTCGCTGGCGGCGGCCAAACCGGCCTCAGCCTACAGTTCAGGCGTGGTCTACGACTGGTTCTACCTGAGCTTTCAACTGATTCAGCAAACACCTGGCTTCAGCCCGCCGGTGGCGGCCCGCGCAATGGGTTATATGGGCCTGGCGCTGTACGAATCCGTGGTGCCCGGTATGCCCGGTTACCAAAGCCTCGCCGGGCAGTTAAACGAGTTGAGCTCGCTGCCCTGGGCGCAGCCGGATGAGCCGCTGCACTGGCCCACCGTGGCCAATGCCGCCATGGCGACCATGACGCGCATGATGTTCAGCAATGCCTCGGCCGAGAACAAGGCGCGCATCGACACTCTGGAGCGCAGCCTGCCATTGAAGTACACGCAGGACTTTGACCCCAATACGGTCACACCAGATATCAGCAACCGCTCCGAGACTTTCGGCAAGCTGATGGCCATGGCCATCATGACCTGGGCGCGCACCGATGGCGGTCACGAGGCTTGGGGCCCGATACGGCGCAGCCAGGCGAACTACGTGCCGCCCAGCGGCACCGGCAAGTGGTCTGCCACGCCACCGGCCTTTGCCCCCGCGCTGCTGCCTTACTGGGGCCAGAACCGTCCCTTTGTCATGAAGACCGCTGCCGACTGCCCGGCGCCACCGCCGCCCGTTTATTCCGAAGAAAAGGGCAGCGAATTTTTCAAGCAGGCGCAAGAGGTCTACGACATCAGCAACGCCGCCACACAAGAGCAGCGCCAGTTCGCCTTGTACTGGGCTGATGACGCGGGCAAGACGCCCACACCTGGCGGCCATTGGGCCTACATCACCAATGATTTGCTCAAGAGCCGAAAGGCCAGCCTGGCCACAGCTGCCGAAACTTTTGCGCGCCTGAACATCGCCATGTCGGATGCCTTTGTGGCCGCCTGGTACACCAAGTACACGCTCAACGTTCTGCGCCCGGTGACCTATGTGCAGCTGGTTATCGACAGCAACTGGGTGCCGGGCTTGATGACCACACCACCGTTTCCGGATTACCCCTCTGGCCACTCGGTGCAGAGCAGTGCCGCAGCAGCGGTGTTGGCCAAAGAGTTTGGTGCCAACATGGCCTTTGTCGACAACACCCACAACGACCGGGGTTGGGGTCCGCGTACTTTCAAGAGTTTCAAGTCAGCCGCTGACGAGGCCGCAGCCTCGCGCATCTACGCGGGCATTCATTACCGCTTTGCCTCGGACGGCGGCAAGCCACAAGGCCAATGCGTGGCTGACAAGGTGCTGGCTTTGAAATTCAAGCCATAAGTCGACCAAGCAGGGCTCTATCGCGCGGCGGTTGAGGGGCGCATGGGGTCGGGCAGTTGCATTTATTATTGCAATAAAGTCTACAAGTATGTATTATTTGTTGCATGAACTATTGGCTATCCCTCATCATCAGCCTGCCCACCGAAAACGCGAATACCCGCATGCGAACGTGGCGCGCGCTCAAGGCGTCCGGCGCTGCAGTGCTGCGCGATGGCGTCTACCTGATGCCCGAACTGGACGCGTGTCGTTCTGTCTTTGAAGGGGTGGCGGCAGAGGTATCCAGCGCAGGTGGCACTTCCTATGTTGTCCGAATCGAAGAACCTGCAGATGCCGATTTCAAGGCGATGTTTGACCGCCGGGAGGAATTTGCGACTTTGCTCGCGGACATTCAGTCAACAAGTGCGGAAGTCAGCGAGGAACGCGCGTTCGAGCTTGCCAAGAAGGCGCGCAAACTGCGCAAGGCCTTTGCCGGTATTGTGGAAATCGATTTCTTTACGTCTGAAGCCCAGAAGCAAACCGAAGCCGGATTGCAGGCTTTGGAAACTGCGTTGGCCCGCATTCTTTCTCCGGACGA
>CANFNO010000341.1 GCA_947447845.1 Burkholderiales bacterium
CTGCCACCGGTCAGCACAATGCCGCTGGACAGCACTTCTTCATAGCCGGACTCGCGAATCTTTTGATTCACCAAGGAGAAAATTTCTTCAATGCGCGGCTCGATCACACCGGCCAATGCCTGGCGGCTCAGCATGCGCGGGCCACGGTCACCCAGACCGGGCACTTCCACCTGAATCTCAGGGTCCACCAGCAGCTGTTTTGCGTGGCCGGATTCGACCTTGATGTCTTCGGCGTCCTTGGTCGGGGTGCGCAGCGCCATGGCAATGTCGCTGGTGATCAGGTCGCCGGCAATCGGGATCACGGCCGTATGGCGAATGGCGCCATTGGTGAAGATGGCCACGTCCGTGGTGCCCGCGCCGATGTCGACCATGGCAACACCCAGTTCGCGCTCGTCGGCAGTCAATACCGACAGGCTGCTGGCCAGCGGGTTGAGCATCAAATAGTCCACATCCAGGCCGCAGCGGCGCACGCACTTGATGATGTTTTCAGCGGCAGTCTGGGCACCGGTGACGATGTGCACCTTAGCCTCCAGACGGATGCCGCTCATGCCGATGGGCTCGCGCACATCCTGCCCATCGATGATGAATTCCTGCGGCTCCACCAGCAGCAGGCGCTGATCGGTCGAGATGTTGATTGCCTTTGCGGTCTCGACCACGCGGGCCACATCGGCCTGTGTCACTTCACGGTCTTTCACCGCCACCATGCCGCTGGAGTTGATGCCGCGGATATGGCTGCCGGTGATGCCTGTGTACACCCGGGTGATCTTGCAATCGGCCATCAGCTCGGCTTCTTTGAGCGCCGCCTGAATGCTCTGCACGGTGGCGTCGATGTTGACCACCACGCCGCGCTTGAGACCATTGCTCGGTGCAATGCCCAGACCCGCCAGCTTGAGTTCGCCGCCAGGCATGACTTCGGCCACCACCACCATTACTTTGGCGGTGCCTATGTCCAGACCCACAACTAAATCTTTGTACTCTTTTGCCATACGTTCACCTGTGTTCCATTATTTTTTCGCCACATCCACCTGCGTGGTGCTCACACCACGCAAGCGGATCGCATATCCGTTTTCATGCCGCAAATCGGCCGATTCGATTGAGCTAGGTGCACGCCCGTAGCGCGACACCACCTGGGTCAGCGTTTTCAAAAAGCGTTCGACACGGGGTATCACTTCATCCACATTGCCGCGCCCCAACTCGATCTCGGCTCCCGCCTCCAGGCGCAGACTCCAACTGCCGCGGCCCGACAAACTCAGTTCCTCCGCCGGCATTTCCATGGCGGTGAACAGGGGCTCGAGTGCGCGGTACATGGCCAGCACTTCGGGGCCCTGCCCTTCGGGGCCGCTGAGCGTGGGCAAACCGTCCTGATCGACTTCACCCAGATTGGCCTCAAACACTTCACCAAAGCTGTTCACCAGACGCGCATCGCCTTGTCCGGCTTCGCTGCGCCACAGGGCCACCGGTTGGTGCTCTTGCAGGTGCACGCGCAGGCGATTTGGAAACTCGCGCTGCACCACGGCCCGGCGCACCCAAGGTGCAGCCTCGAAGGCTGCGCGTACCTTGGACAAATCCACCGTGAAAAAGGTGCCGGCAATACGCGGTGCCACATTGGCGCGCAAGGTGACGGTGTTGTTGTGGCGGGTGTCGCCTGTGACGGAAATGCCCTGGATATCAAATTGGCTGGCACGCGAGACTGCGCGCACACTGGCCACCGCGCACAGGCCGACAAACACCAGAACCAGCACGGCAAACGTGAAGTTCATGAGTTTGACGTCCACGGGCGTGGCCAGGGCGGATTTCATGGGATGGCCTTTGCGTCCAGGGTGGCGCTGCGCAGCAGCATGACGCACAAATCTTCGTAGCTGATCGCTGCGGCCTTGGCCGACATGGGCACCAGAGAGTGGCCGGTCATGCCGGGCGAGGTGTTGATCTCCAGCAGGTACGGCGTGCGGGTTTTGGCGTCGATCATCACGTCAGCACGGGCCCATCCACGGCAACGCAGCACCTGATAGGCGCGGCACACCATGGCTTGTATGGCTTCTTCTTCACCGTCAGGCAGACCGGCAGGCACCAGGTATTGGGTGACGTCGGTAAAGTATTTGTTCTGGTAGTCGTAGTTGCCATCGGGTGCGACGATGCGGATCAGCGGCAAAGCTTGCGGTGCGTCGGCAGCGCCCAGCACCGGGCAGGTCACCTCGTCACCGGCGATGAATTGCTCGCACAGCACTTCAACGTCGTGTTGTGCGGCCAGCGCGTAGGCTGCATCACACTGGTCTTCTGTCAGTACCTTGGTGAAACCAATGGATGAGCCTTCGCGAGCCGGTTTGACGATCATCGGCGCGCCCAATTCGGCGAACGCCGCGTGGGTTTGTGCAGCGCTGCTGACCTGCGCCCAGGCCGGCGTAGACAGTCCTTCAAAGCGCCAGATGCGCTTGGTCATGACCTTGTCCATCGAAATTGCCGAGGCCATAACGCCGGAGCCGGTGTAGGGAATGCCCAGCAGTTCCAGCGCACCCTGCACCGTGCCGTCTTCACCAAAGCGGCCATGCAAGGCGATAAAACAACGATCAAAGCCTTCGCGCTTCAGGTCATCGAGTGGCCGCTCTGCGGGATCAAAGGCATGGGCATCGACACCCTTGGTTAACAAGGCCTTCAGCACGCCGCCGCCCGACATCAGCGATACCTCGCGCTCGGCGGACGCACCGCCCATGAGCACCGCAACTTTTCCAAATTCTGAATTGAGCTGGCTCATGCGGCCGCACCTTTCAATGTGAGCATGTCTGCAATCTTTCCGGGCACCGCGCCAATGGAGCCCGCGCCCATGCACACCAGCACATCGCCATCGCGTGCGTTGTCGATGGCCGCCTGCGGCATGGCCAGGATGTCATCTACAAAAATTGGTTCGACCTTGCCAGCGATGCGCAGGGCGCGTGCCAGCGCACGTCCGTCGGCAGCCACGATGGGTGCTTCGCCAGCGGCATAAACCTCAGCCAATAGCACCGAGTCCGACAAGGCAATGACCTTCACAAAATCGTCAAAGCAGTCGCGCGTGCGGCTGTAACGGTGCGGCTGGAAGGCCAGCACCAGACGACGGCCCGGGAACGCTCCACGCGCAGCCGACAAAGTGGCCGCCATCTCTACGGGATGGTGGCCGTAGTCATCAATCACCGTCACCATGCCACCAGGCTTGCCATCCACGTTGGGCAATGGCAGGTCGCCATAGCGCTGAAAGCGACGGCCTACACCGTGGAATTCGGCCAGGGCTTTTTGCACGGCCGCGTCTTCAATATTCAGCTCTACTGCCACGGCAATGGCCGACAGGGAGTTGAGCACGTTGTGCATGCCTGGTAGGTTGAGCACCACGTCCAGGTCCGGCAACACGACTCCGTTGCGGCGCTGCACTGTGAAGTGCATTTGCGCGCCGACCGCGCGCACATTGATGGCGCGAACCTGAGCTTCTTCGTTGAAGCCGTAGCTGGTGATCGGGCAGGTCACGTCGTTGACGATGTCGCGCACTGCCGGGTCATCGGTGCACAGGATGGCCGTGCCATAGAACGGCATGCGGTGCAAAAAGTCGACAAAGGCCTTCTTCAAATTATTGAAGTCGTGGCCGTAGGTCTCCATGTGGTCGGCGTCGATATTCGTCACCACCGCCATCACCGGCAGCAGGTTCAAAAATGAAGCATCCGACTCGTCAGCTTCCACCACGATGTAGTCGCCACTGCCCAAACGTGCATTGGCACCGGCGCTGTTGAGACGGCCACCGATCACAAAGGTGGGGTCGAGGCCGGCCTGCGCCAACACGCTTGCCACCAGGCTGGTGGTGGTTGTCTTGCCGTGCGTGCCGGCAATGGCGATGCCCTGCTTCAGGCGCATCAACTCGGCCAGCATCAGGGCGCGCGGCACGATGGGGATGTGCATGGCGCGGGCACGAATCACTTCCGGGTTGTCTTGCTTGACGGCGGTCGAGGTGACCACCGCATCGGCACCTTTGACATTGTCGGCACTGTGGCCCACATAGGTGGTGATACCCAGTGAGGCCAGGCGTTTGGTGGTGGCGTTGTCGGCCAGGTCAGAGCCGGAGATCGTGTAGCCCAAATTGCTCAGCACTTCGGCTATGCCGGACATGCCGGAGCCGCCCACGCCAACAAAGTGAATGTGTTTGATTGCGTGCTTCATACGGCTAGTTCCTCACAGGCGGCAACCACCGCTTCGGTGGCGCGCAACTGCTGCATTTTTTTGGCGGCCAGAGCGCGCTGCAGCAACGCGGGACGGTCGATTGTTTTTATGAATTCAGCCAAGCGCTCAGGCGTCAGTTCCGTTTGGGGCATGAGCCAGCCTGCGCCCTGGTCCACCAGGAAGCGGGCGTTCGCAGTTTGGTGGTCGTCCACCGCAGAGGGGAACGGCACAAAGACCGC
>CANFNO010000342.1 GCA_947447845.1 Burkholderiales bacterium
AGTCGGCGCGCGGTCGAAGTGCGCCAGCGCGAAGCTTCGGTACAGGCTGCAGACAACTGGCAGGGCCTGATCCGCGTGGTGGGCGAGTTGGCGCTGCAAACCAAAGCCCAACGGCTGCATATCGTGCTTTCAGACAAACTGGCGCGCTACGCCTGCTTTCCCTGGAGCCCCGAGTTGCGCAATGTCAATGAAGACATGTCCATGGCGATGCTCAATTTTGATGATGTGTATGGGGCCAACAAGAGCGCTGAGTGGCATATTGCTTTGAGCGAAGGTCGCCCGGGGCAATCACGGATTTCGATCGCCATTCCCAAATCGCTATACGAAGTGCTGCAAAGCAATTTCGAGCAATCGCGTCCCAAGGTGACTTCGATTCAAACCGCTTTTACCGCCGTGTTGCAAACCCACCGCAGGCGATTGGGTCGCGATGGCTGGCTCATCAATTTGGAAGAAGGACGCCTGACCTTGGCCAGTTGGGCCAATGATTCATGGAAGTGGATCTATTCGGTGCATGCCAAGGTGAACAGTCCGGAAGAATTGCTTGCCCGCATTCGCCAGGAGATTCAGTTGTCTTCCACCAGCCTCAAGGCGGAGAATCCAGTGCCCATTTATCTGCACGCACCGGCTTTTGAACATCTGCCCTTTGGCGCTTTGCATGGTGTGGAATTTGTACCTTTGAAAACCATAGACAAAGAGGCTGGCGCCAAATATTCCTTCGCGCTCCTGGGAGTGCGCCCATGAAAGGCTTTTACTTCAATCTGGTTGCCCGGCCGGGCTATCTGTTCTGGCTGCGCGCCTTCTTTTTCCTACTCGGCAGTGCGTTGATGGCCGCTGTGCTGTCCTACGGACAATGGGTCTTGTACCCTCAACTGAGCGCACAGCGCGAGCTCTTGCAGGCCGAAGTAGCCAAGTTGGGTGCGCCCGCTCCAACCTCCACCCTCAAGCCCGCTGAGCTGACCAAAGCCTGGCAGCAAGCGCGTAATGTCTCGGTGCAGTTGGCCCTGCCCTGGCAACGCTTCTTTGTGGCATTGGGTGACGCCAGCAAGAGCGGCAATGTGGCTTTCATTTCGATAGAACCCGATCCGCTGAAGGGCCATGTGGTGCTGGTTGCGGAGGCCCGCAGCATGGAGTTCATGCTGAAATTCATCTCGGACATGCAAAGCAGCCCCGACTTCTCGGAAGTGGCACTGCAGTCGCACACCATTAACAAAACAATGCCTGAAAAACCAGTCCGGTTTCGTGTGGCAGCAACCTGGAGGACCACCGAATGAACGCTGTGGCTCTTCAACGCCAATTGCAGTACCGGTTGGCGCAACTTGGCGCCGTGGGCACCCTGGGCCTGGTCTTGGCTTTGGTTGCCGTGCTGGGCTGGTTCACCCTTATTCGCGCTGGCGAAAAGGAGTTGATTACATCGCACAAGAAGTTGGCATCGCTGCAACAACAAGTGCAATCCAAGAGCAGCTTGCCCGTCAGTTCTGCGCTCAATCACGAAGAACAACTCAGAGTGTTCTACAACAGCTTCCCGGTTGGCGACAAGGTGCCTGAGGCACTCAAACGTATTTATCGTGCTGCCGACAAACATGAGTTGATGTTGGAGACGGGTGAATACAGCTGGCTGCAAACCGGCACAGAACGCCTGGCGAGATACCGTGTCTCTCTGCCGGTAAAGGGCAGCTTCAAGCAGGTACTTGGGTTCATGGACATGGTTTTGCAGGACAACAAGAGTCTGGCTCTGGAGAATGCTTCTTTCAAACGCGACAAGGTGGATGACGACACGGTTGAGGCAAAGCTGGTCTTTGTGATTTACGCGGACTTAAAGCCATGACGCCCACACAAACCAAACTCCTGATTGTGGTCGGCGCTTTGGTGACAGGCGGGCTGTTCTGGTTTGCGCCCCAGGAGAGCGACGTTTCGGTGTCCGAGCCAAGCAAGGCTGCGAAGGCACCCAAGCTGCGCGACGGCACACAAACGGCTTTGAGCACGGCTGCGCAAAATCTGGACACAAAACTTAACCCCGTCGATAAGCGTGCCCATCTGACCAAGAAGGGGACCGATGCGCTTTTTGCAAAGAGCACCTGGGTTGTGCCCCCCCCTCCGCCTCCGCCACCGCCGCCACCACCTCCTCCTCCGCCGCCGCCTCCACCAACCGCACCGGCACTTCCCTATGTATTTATGGGTCGCTTCGAGCAGGGTGATACCAATCTGGTGATCCTCACGCGTGGCAACCGCGTGATAACAGCAGCCCAGGGTGAAGTTTTGGATAACACATACCGCATTGAACGCATTGAGGCCAGCAAAGTGACATTTATCTATCTGCCCATGGGCAAGTCGCAATCTTTATCCACCGGGAGCGCCCAGTGAAAAAAAATTCATTTCCGCAACGTAACGCTCTGGCCGTTTTGCTAGCCATAGCCTTGGCCGGTTGTGCGGCAGAACGCATACACACCGAAGGCATTTCGCTCATTCAAGAGGGCAGGTTGGAAGAAGGCATCACCAAACTGGAAGAGGCCAAGCAGGCTGATCCAGGCAACGCATCCTTCAAAAAGGATTGGCTGTTGCAGCGCGACCGCTTGATAAATGCCCTGATGCAAGACGCAACCAAAGAGAAGGGCGAACAACACTGGGATGCAGCCCTGCAGCGCTATAACCGCGTGTTGAAGTTGGACCGCAATAATGTGGGAGCGCGTCAGGCCATCAACGAAATTAACATCGAACGCCGCCAGGACGCGCGCGTGGATGAAGCCGCACTTTTGTATGGCAAAGGTGATTTGGACCAGGCCAGCAGCGCCATTGGCCGGGTGTTGGTAGAAAACCCGACACATGCACGGGCTGTGGCCCTGCGCAGCCAGATTCTGGAAGCAACCTCGCAAAACAGCTCACTGAACGGGGTCAGCCTGAACTTCAAGGGCAAAAAGCCGGTGACGCTGCAGTTCCGCGATGCGAACCTGCGCATGGTGATGGAAGCCATAGCCAAGACGACGGGCCTGAATGTGCTGTTTGACAAAGACGTCAAGTCCGACCTGAAGGTGACCATCTTTGTGCGCGATACGCCGGTTGAAGAGGCTATCGACCTGATCCTGATGCAAACCCAGACGGCCAAACGCATCATGGGCGAGAACTCCATCCTGATTTACGCCGACACCGAGACGAAGTCGCGCGAGTACGCCGAGCTGAAAATTCGTCGCTTCGCGATCACCAACGCGGACCCAAAGAATGTCATGGCCATGGTCAAAACCATGACCAAGACGAAGGACATGTTTGTTGACGAGAAGACCAACTCGCTGGTGGTGCGCGACACGCCGCAAATCATCCGCATGGTCGAGAAGCTGATCGTGGCCATGGACCAGCCCGAGCCCGAAGTGATGCTGGAAGTTGACGTGATGGAAATATCACGCGACCGCGCTCTGGCATTGGGCATTGATCTGCCGACCAGCTTCGGCACTAGCGTCACCAGCCTGACCCTTGATCAGTTAACCGCTTTGGGCCGCAACGACTTTTTCTCCAGTACCGGTGTGACCGTCACGGCCAAAAAGACCGATTCCGATGTCAATACGCTGGCCACACCCCGCATCCGCGTGCGCAACAAGGAAAAAGCCAAGTTCCTGGTGGGAGATCGCCTGCCCGTGATCTCTTCTGCAGCCACCCCTTCCGTGACCGGTGGCACCTCGGTCTACAACACCAGCGTGCAATACGTGGAGGTTGGTATCAAGATTGAAGCCGAGCCCACGGTGTATGCCGACGGCGAAGTCGCGATTCGTCTGGCGCTGGAAGTCAGTTCCGCTGGTTTGCCTAACGCCGACGCTGCCAAGACCGGAACCATTGCGTACACCATCGGCACGCGCAGCGTAAATACCGTGCTGCGTCTGAAGGATGGCCAGACCGAAGTCATCGGTGGCCTGATTCAGGATGAAGACACCAGCGGTGCTACCCGCGTGCCTGGCCTGGGTGACATTCCGCTACTGGGCCGCCTGTTTGGCAAGCAGACCGACACCAAGAACAAAAAAGAAATCATCATGTCGATCACGCCACGCATCGTGCGCAACAACCGGCAGGTGGATAGCGATCTGCTGGAGATGTGGTCCGGCACTGAAAACAATATGCGCTTTGGTACCCGTCAAGTGGGTAACGCCAAGTTGCAACCGACGACCGCAGCTGCACCGTCAACTGGTGGGGGCAGCGTCATGGTAGCCCCGGCTGGCGCCTCTGCTGCACCTGCGCCTGCCCTAGCAACGGCGCCTGCAACGGCGCAGACGACCACGTTAACGCCAACGCCCACTCCCCCGGCAGCGGTGACGCAAACTCCGGCAACGGCGCTTGTACCAGGTGCGCCTGTTGCTGCCAGGCCCTTGCCTCGCAGCACTCCCCCGCCCGCTGCGAGCGCTCGGCCAGCAGCAGCTGCCGCGCCCGCCGCTGC
>CANFNO010000343.1 GCA_947447845.1 Burkholderiales bacterium
TCGAGCGCAGAAATTTGTAACTGTAGTGGCGCTGCCGGATCACCTTGCTGGTGAGGCACATGGTCCAGAATAGTGTTGAACAGGGCCGACATGTCGGGACCCCACTGCTCACCCTGAGCGCCCTCTTCCATAGATGACCAACCGTTGATGCCTGAGGCATAAACCACGGGGAAGTCGAGTTGTTCGTCGGTGGCGCCGAGCTTGTCGAACAAATCGAAAGCGGCATTTACCACGAAGTCAGGGCGTGCACCGGGCTTGTCCACCTTGTTCACCACCAGAATAGGCTTCAGTCCGAGGGCCAGGGCCTTCTTGGTCACAAAGCGGGTCTGGGGCATGGGGCCTTCTTGTGCGTCGATCAGCAGCACCACACCGTCCACCATGGACAAGGCACGTTCCACTTCGCCGCCGAAGTCGGCGTGTCCGGGGGTGTCAACGATGTTGATGTGCGTGCCTTCCCAGGTCACAGCGCAGTTTTTGGCCAGAATCGTGATGCCACGCTCTTTTTCGATTGCGTTGTTGTCCATCACGGTGTCGACCACTTTTTCGTGCTCGGCAAAGGTGCCCGATTGGCGCAACAGTTGGTCAACCATGGTGGTTTTACCATGGTCAACGTGGGCGATGATGGCGATATTTCTAATCTGCTTATGGCTCATATTTCACTTTCAAACATTCATTAACTGCTGCTGTAGCAGGGATTCACTGACCTCGGGCGGACTCAAGAGCCGCGTGGGGATCAACTCCCCGCCTTTCACATGCGCACTACCTAAAAGCGCCCGCGGATGCTCGGCAAAAACTGCCACTGCATCTGCATCGCTCCAGGCACCGCGTCTGCGCATACCACTTAAAAACCGTGCCGCATTCTCGGCGTCCAGCGTGACCACCGTGTGACCTGAGAGCAGGTCCTCCGAAGGTCGCACGCAGCCCATGCGCTGTTCTTCGCTCATAGCCTCCAGTGACGCCACACTCACACAGAGTGACTCGTCAAAGCCACCGGTGCGGATGCGCCGCAACGCACTCAGGTGTGCGCCACAACCCAGCGCCTCACCAATATCTTCACCAAGCGTCCGTATATAGGTGCCTTTGCTGCACGCCACTTCAAGGTCCACCTCGGGCTTCTCACAATCCAGTCGTGCATTCACAATTTGAATGCTGTAAATCGTCACGTGACGCGCCACACGCTCAATCTCAATGCCGGCCCTGGCGTATTCATACAGGGCTTTGCCGTCCTTCTTCAATGCGCTGTGCATCGGTGGTACCTGGGCGATGGCACCGGTAAACCTGCGCACCACCTGCTCCAACTGTTCCACCGTCACTTGGACCGGGCGCTCGCTAATCACTTCACCTTCAGCATCCGCTGTGCTGGTCTTTAAACCCAATCGCAACGTGGTCGCATAGGCCTTATCGGCATCCAGATGCATCTGACTAAACTTGGTTGCCGCACCAAAACAAATTGGCAAGACTCCAGTGGCCAGCGGATCCAATGTGCCAGTGTGGCCCGCCTTTTCCGCTCTGAGCAACCACTTCACTTTCTGCAGTGCTTGGTTGCTGGAAAAACCAATCGGCTTGTCCAACAGCAACACGCCGTGCACTGGTCTGCGTTGCACCTTGACACGTTGCTGCTTGGCCTTGCCGCCCTTGGGAGCGGCAGTCGCACCCTGGGACGGCCCGGCTAATTCCATGGCTAGTCTTCCTTCGCCTTGGACGCAACCGCCTTGGCAATCAAAGCATTCATATCGGCCGCGCGCTCTACGGTTTGGTCAAAGTGAAAGTGCAGCGTAGGCACGGTGTGAATGTGCAGACGCTTGAACAAACCGGCCCGCAAAAAACCCGCAGCCTGGTTTAAGCCTTCGGCTGTTTGCACAGGATCACCTACCAATAGGCTGAAAAACACCTTGGCATGCGCATAGTCGGGCGTTACTTCCACCGCCTGAATGGTCACCATGCCAACGCGCGGGTCTTTTAGCTCGCGCGCGATCAACTCGGTCAGATCCCGCTGGATCTGATCGGCCACGCGAAAACCGCGGTTGGGTGTAGAAGACTTCTTGCGCACCATGATCTTTGCCGCTTACAGCGTACGGGCAATTTCCCGAATTTCGAAGAACTCGAGCTGATCGCCCTCGTTGATGTCGTTGTAGTTCTTGAGCTTGACACCGCACTCGAAACCTTCCTTGACTTCGCGCACGTCATCTTTCATACGCTTCAGAGAATCGAGTTCACCGGTATAGATCACCACGTTGTTACGTAGCAGGCGGAAATGCGCACTGCGGTTGACCGAGCCGCTGGTAACCATACAACCCGCAACCGTACCAATCTTGGACGCCACGAATACGGTACGGATCTCGGCGGTGCCGATAACTTCCTCGCGCTTTTCGGGGGCCAGCATGCCGGACATGGCTGCCTTCAATTCATCGACCGCGTCGTAAATGATGTTGTAGTAACGGATGTCCACACCATTGTTTTCAGCCAGCTTTCGTGCACCGGCGTCAGCCCGCACGTTGAAGCCGATAACCACCGATTTGGATGCAATAGCCAAGTTGATATCGGACTCGCTGATGGCACCCACGGCCGCATACACCATCTGCACCTTGACTTCGTCGGTGGACAGCTTGAGCAGGGACTGCGCCAATGCTTCCTGCGAACCCTGCACGTCGGATTTGACGATGATGGGCAGCATCTTGACGTCGCCTGACGACAGATCCGAAAACATGTTTTCCAGCTTGGCTGCCTGTTGCTTGGCCAATTTGGTGTTGCGGAACTTGCCGGCCCGGTAGGTTGCGATTTCACGGGCCCGACGTTCGTCGGACATCACCATAAATTCATCACCAGCCTGGGGCACTTCGGTCAATCCCTGAATTTCCACCGGGATGGACGGACCCGCAGACTTGATGGGCTTGCCGTTTTCGTCCAACATGGCACGAACGCGTCCAAAAGTCTGTCCTGCCAGCACCACATCGCCCGCCTTCAGCGTACCGGACTGAATCAGCACGGTTGCCACTGGGCCGCGGCCCTTGTCGAGTTGGGCTTCGATAACCAAACCCTTTGCCATGGCGTCTACAGGTGCCTTGAGCTCCAGAATTTCGGCTTGCAGCAACACCTGCTCTAGCAAAGCATCTATGCCCATGCCGGTCTTGGACGACACCGCCACAAAGGGTGATTCACCACCAAACTCTTCAGGCACAACCTCTTCAACCACCAACTCGTTCTTTACGCGCTCTGGGTTGGCATCAGGCTTGTCCGACTTGGTAATGGCCACGACGATAGGTACACCTGCAGCCTTGGCGTGCTTGATAGCTTCCTTGGTTTGCGGCATCACACCGTCATCGGCAGCCACCACCAGAATCACAATGTCAGTGGCCTTGGCACCACGGGCCCGCATAGCGGTAAACGCCTCGTGACCAGGGGTATCCAGGAAAGAAACCATGCCACGGGGAGTCTCCACGTGATACGCACCAATGTGCTGGGTAATGCCGCCGGCTTCGCCTGCAGCAACCTTGGCGCGGCGGATGTAATCCAGCAGCGATGTTTTGCCGTGGTCGACGTGACCCATTACGGTAACCACTGGAGCTCGCGGCAGGGCTTCAGCCTGCTGTCCAATGGTTTCGTCGTCCGTGAAGGCTTCAGGATCGTCCAGAGCAGCGACCACCGCTTTGTGGCCCATGTCTTCCACCAAAATCATGGCGGTGTCCTGATCCAATGACTGGTTGATGGTGACCATCTGACCGAGCTTCATCAGTTGCTTGATGACTTCAGAGGCCTTGACTGCCATCTTGTGTGCCAATTCGGCGACGGTAATGGTTTCAGGCACGTGCACTTCCAGCACGCGGGTTTCCACCGGTGCCTGCTGCTGTTGCGAATCCCCGCGATCACGGTCATTGCTACCGCGACGACCGCGTGGACCACTGCGCCAGTTGGTCGAACGGCCCGCACCAGCGCCTGTGTCGCCGCGGGTCTTGAGTTCTTTCTTCTTGGCAGGATCTCCAGCCCAGCTGCTTGACAGCTTGGCGGATTTGACTTCCTTGTTAGCGCCGGGCGCTGCCGGCGCTGTCGTACCAGCTGCCGGCTTGACGGTTGTTTTAGCCACTGCTGCGCCTGCAGGCGGCTTGTGCAATGTGCCTTTAATTCCAGCCTTAGCAGCGGCTTCAGCCCGAATTTCTTCGGGTCGCTTGGCTACCAGCACACGCTTGGGTGCGGACATCATCGTGCGAATGGCGGCGGCTTCTGCTTCGGCCTTGCGGCGGCGATCACCCAGATCAGCGGCGCGCGAAACATCTTCGGCGGCTTGCGCCTTGGAAGCAGCCGCAACAGCAGCGGCCGTTTCAATATCTTTCTCGCGCTTTTGCTCTGCGGCTAACGCCGCGGCAGCGGCTACAGCCTGATGGTCAATTTCA
>CANFNO010000344.1 GCA_947447845.1 Burkholderiales bacterium
TGAATGAATATGAAGTTGTATTGAAAACTATGCGTGGGATAAACTTATCCACAGGTCAGTCATTCAAGACTGGCTGCATTCCCTGAGTATTCGCTCGGCGCGCACGCCTGAGGAATATTGGACGCGCGCCAACAGTCCCACCGTGCGGTTAATGCCCCAACGGCTGCCCATTTCTCCGAAGTGCAGCACAAAGCGTTGGGTGAGGGGCGTTAAGTCCATGGTTCTGATCTTTCTGAATTTTCAGTATTTTCTGAAATTTCAGAAACTTCCGGGCTGACACGCCATAAAGCCTGTTGAGAACAAAGGTCATGTTTGGGATGCTGCGCGAATCGGAATTCTCGAAGCCAATGCCTTAATGACCCGATGTGAGCAAGGGCAGCGCCGACGCGATACAAACCCTTGCCAGCCCGCCTGAACCTTGTACCAATCGTTTGCCATGTGTTGGACTGGGCAGTGATTTTCTTGAAATTTTTCAACCTCCAAAGGAACTGACCATGATGAAGACCCGAACTTTCCTATCCCTTGCCGCCCTGGCTGCTGCGCTGGGCTTGAGCGCATGCGGCTCGATGATGGCGTCAAACACCGTCGCCTTGATTGCAAAACTGTCTGGTGCCAATGAGGTTCCGGCCAACGCCAGCACCGGTTCGGGCCAGCTGGAAGGCAGCTTTGACAAGAAAACCAATGTACTGACCTGGACAGCGACCTATGCAGGCCTGACAGGTCCTGCAAAAGCGGGCCACTTCCACGGCCCGGCGGCCGCAGGAGCCAATGCCGGTGTGGCACTGGGCTTCACTGGAAGCGTGGAGAGCCCCATCAAGGGATCGGCCACCCTGACACCTGCTCAGGCTGCCGATCTGATGGCTGGCAAGTGGTATATCAACTTGCACACAGCCGCCAATCCGGGCGGTGAGTTGCGCGGCCAGGTGATGCCAGCCCATTAGCAGAACGAAGAAACCGGGCTTTGGCCCGGTTTCCTTTTAGGTTCAGCTAAGCAGGTGTCCCGTTTTGACCAGGATTAAACATCCCTCGACACTGAACGGCTTGTGCTGGCTTAGGTGGGGACTGCGAATCCAACTGCCTTGACGGTAGCTTCCATGCTCGTCGGAGAAGACACCTTCGACCACATAAATTTCCTCGCCCCCGTAATGCCGGTGTGGATTGAAATAAGTTTCTGGCGCCCAACGCACCATGGCAGTGTGCTGGGTTCCAAACTCTGACAGTGGTATCACCGTTAGCCCCTCCACCATTCCACGGAACCAGGGCGATTGCTGGGTGTGGACCACAACCCTCTCGCTGTCATCGGGCGAAAGGTGCCGCAGTTTCACAAACAAAGTGCATCCGTCCTCAGAAAAAGGTGCGTGGCTGGAACCCGCGGGATTCTTCAAATAAGTGCCGGGCCCGTAGTCTCCAAACTCGTCGCTCAACGTTCCGTCGAGCACCAGAATCTCTTCCCCAAGCGCGTGCTCATGCGAATTGAATTTCGCACCTGCGTCGTATCGCACGATGGAAGTCGCGCGGGCAACCTCACCGCCATCTCGCTCCAAAAGCCTGCGGTGGACCAGCGGTGAAGGGGACGGCTGCCACGCCAAGGTGTTGCCGTCCACAACACAGCGTTGCGACAAGTCGGCGTTCAAGATAAGTGTGTTCATAAAAAATAGTGTTCATTGCGCCTCTGCGTAAGCCGCCAATGACTTGGGCAAGCGCGTTCAATGTAGCAGCGCGTTACCAGTGCTGCCGCCAACACTTGTATTCACTTCGCTGACAAAGGGTTCTCTTCGCTTGCGGCTTCAGTTTGTGACCATCGTCGGCGAGAGGTGCAGTTTGCGCATTAACCATCCTTGGTCTGGCCGCTTCACCCATTCGGCGTCAAATTTTCCTTCGATCGTGGTTGTGGCACCTTGAGTGGTAACGACGATTTGGCGATAGGTGCCGGTCTGTACGAAACCTTTGCGCTCTACATAGATTGAGGTCTGCTTGAAATCATTGGCCAACACCTTGTTCGCGCCAACTGACTTAAGGTGCGCGAGGATACTGGTTCTGCCAACAATTGTTTGCTGACCTTCAACAGTGAGTTCGGCGTTCTCATCAAAAAAAGTTGTTGCTCTTTCATGGTCACCAAGAACCACGCTGTCGCTGTATCGGGACATTGCCGCAGTTACTTGACGCTGTTCTGTCGTGCCGACGTAATAGATAGCAGCCCCAACATCAAATACAGAGCAACCCTGCAATAACGACAACGAACCCAACGCCAGAACATCAGCCAAAACGTACGCCAGTGTGTATTGAAGAGTGCATCGCATTCTGTGGCCGTTCACTCAAGACTTGTATCTAACCAAAGCCTGGGCTGCATATCACTTTGCGCCCAGATCCACGATGACCTGCGCGGCCAACTGCTGCATTGCGTTGTTAAAACTGGTGTCGAGCAGGTCATTCTTTTCGTCCAGCCATGCTGCCATCGCGCTATACGGAGTGGCATGTTCGTATGACTTTTGATACTTCACCAATTCGCGACTGGTGGTGGTCTCTCGCTGTGAGACATGAATCCGGAAAACCAAGCGAAGTTGCTCGTCCCATGTGGCGTCAACTTTCATTTCCTGAAGCTCGACCATAAGCAATGGTGCAGAAGATTCTGGTTTGAGCGTCCAATAATTTTGCGCGCGCTCCTCAAGTTGCCGCTTGAGTTCAACCTGCAAAGGGTGACTTTGTTCAAAGGTCAATAGACGCACTTTGACTAGATCTACTTTCTCTTGTGAAAGAGCGCCAGTCGCACCAACCGCCATGCCAGCCACGCCGCCAGAAACCATGCCAAGCCCGGCCCCCCCCAGCACACAAAAGGGCGCCCACGGCCCACAAGTCAGACCCCACATCCCTCCCGCCAACGTTCCGGCTCCGCCGCCAACGCCAACGGCATTGGTGACCGCCGTGTTATGCACGTCAACAGTTCCTGAAAACTTCTGGCTCGCAACAACAAAGATAGAAACATTGCCACCCGCAGGAATCGCCTTCAACGATGGTGCAGATGCGCACGCGACCAGCAGTATCGAGAGTAGAAAAACCGAGGCAATGCGTGAAGACAATTTTCACCTCCTGTCGGAATGCCCGCCTTCTTGGGGTAGGGCAATGTCATTGCAAGAACGTCCACGAATCATGAATGTCCCCCAGTTGGGAGACAAAACTGTAAGTCGGGTTTTGCGCAAAGTCCAGTGAAGGGTTTACTCCAGATCTGGCAGGTGGCTGATCTGCGCCAATCCAAACCTGGGCCAGCCGGGTCTGGATTGAGCGAGAAATGCGAACCCTCAGATATTTTCAGCCTGAGTGCCAAGCCCTGGTTCGGGTTGCGGTATGCTTTCTTCCGCTTGCAAACATCACGGCGATCCTGTGATGTTTGCGGCATTGTCAGATTGAACTTGGCTACCCGCCAAACGTTTGTTCCAACCGTAAACCTGCTGCTGGGCACGACCCCGCAAGGAGTAGATGCTTATGCCAATATACGAGCCACTTCGTCTGCATGTGCCAGAGCCCACCGGGCGACCTGGGCACGATACAGACTTCTCCTACCTCCCCCTCTCCGAAGCCGGTTCCGTGCGACGCCCTCCGGTCGATGCACAGGCTGCGCAGACCAGTGACCTGGCCTTCACGCTGATCCGCGTATTGGACAACGCCGGCAACGCCGTCGGCCCCTGGGCACCCACCCTGGACGCGGCCACCCTGCGCAAGGGTCTGCGCGCCATGGTCAAGACCCGCGCCTTTGATGCCCGCATGCAAATCGCGCAGCGGCAGAAAAAGATGTCGTTCTACATGTTGAGCCTGGGCGAAGAGGCCATTGCGTGTGCGCACGCCATGGCCCTGGCTGAAGGCGACATGTGCTTCCCGACCTATCGCCAGCAGGGCCTGCTGCTCGCGCGGGACGACTGCAACATGGTGGAGATGATCTGCCAACTGTTCTCCAACCAGAACGACCCGCTCAAGGGCCGACAACTTCCGGTCATGTACTCCAGCAAGAAGCAGGGCTTCTTCTCCATCTCCGGCAACCTGGCCACGCAAGTCATCCAGGCCGTCGGTTGGGCTATGGCGTCTGCCATCAAGGGCGACACCAAAGTTGCTTCCAGTTGGATTGGCGACGGCGCTACGGCCGAGGCCGATTTCCATACCGGCGTCACATTTGCCCACGTCTACCGCGCGCCGGTCATCTTGAACGTGGTCAACAACCAGTGGGCCATCTCCACCTTCCAGGCTATTGCGGGTGGTGAGGGCACGACCTTCGCCGCACGCGGCGTGGGCAACGGCATTGCGTCGCTGCGCGTCGATGGCAACGACTTCTTGGCCGTGTATTCCGCGTCCCAATGGGCGCTGGAGCGCGCGCGCCGCAACCTCGGGCCAA
>CANFNO010000345.1 GCA_947447845.1 Burkholderiales bacterium
ATTGCCCCCACGCTTGTCACTACGTGTACTACGCTGCCCCCCAAGGGGGCCCTCGCGCCTTGGGACGGCCCGGCGGCGCTCATATTCATTTTGTTCACGGCACTCATTCCAATCCCTCCTCAACCAGTTCGCTGGCGCGCAACAAGGCGCGGGCCTTGGCTTCGGTTTCTTTCCATTCCAATTCAGGCACGGAGTCGGCCACCACACCGGCGGCCGCCTGCACGTACAGGGTCTGGTTCTTGATGATGCCGGTGCGAATGGCAATCGCCACATCCATATCACCGGCATAGCTCAGGTAACCGCAGGCGCCGCCGTAAATGCCGCGCTTGATGGGTTCCAACTGGTCGATCAACTCCATGGCGTGCACCTTGGGCGCACCCGTCAGCGTGCCTGCGGGGAAGGTTGCCTTGAGCACGTCCATGCTGGTCATGCCGTCCAGCAACGTGCCCTCGACGTTGCTGACGATGTGCATCACATGGCTGTAACGCTCCACGCAAAACGCGTCGGTCACTTTGACGGTGCCAGTCTGCGCAATGCGGCCGATGTCGTTGCGGGCCAGGTCAATCAGCATCACATGTTCGGCGCGCTCTTTGGGGTCTCCCACCAGTTCCACCTCGGCCGCTTTGTCCAGTTCCGGCGTGGCACCGCGCGGGCGGGTACCGGCCAACGGGCGAATGGTGACTTTTTGCTCGGTCACGCCATCCACAGTGACTTGCTCCTGCCGCACCAGGATTTCGGGTGAGGCGCCGACCACATGGAAGTCGCCACCCTGCCCATCCGCACCACTAAAGTTGTAGTAATACATGTAGGGGCTGGGGTTGAGAGCGCGCAAGGCCCGATACAAACTTAATGGCGACTCGGTATAGCGCTTCTTGATGCGCTGACCCACCTGGACCTGCATGAAGTCGCCACCGGCAATCAACTCTTTGGCGCGCTCCACGGCCGCGATGTAGTCGGCCTTGGCAAAGTCGCGCACGGCCTCATGGCTTTGCGTGGGCTTGACCGCAGGTGCAATCACCGCTTGCGCCAATTGGGCACGCAGCGCTGCCAGACGCGCCTGCCCTTTGGCAAAGGCAGCTGGTTCGGCCGGATCCACGTAAACAATCAGGTGCAGCTTGCCCGACAGGTTATCGATGACTGCCAACTCCTCGGTTTGCAACAACAAAATGTCAGGGCAATTCAGTTCATCGGGCGGGCAACTGTTTTCCAGTTTCTTCTCGATGTAGCGAACCGCGTCGTAGCCAAAATAGCCAGCCAGGCCACCGCAGAAACGCGGCAAGCCGGGTTGCAGTGCCACTTTGAATCGGCCCTGGTATTGGGCAATGAAGTCGAGTGGGTTGACGGTGGAGGTCTCCACCACCACGCCATCGGTCACCACCTCGGTACGCGAAGCAGCGCCAAATCCACTGGCGCGTAGCAGCGTGCGGGCCGGCAGCCCAATAAAGCTATAGCGCCCGAAACGCTCGCCACCGACCACCGACTCGAGCAAAAAGCTGTAGGGTGCGGGTTCGGAAGCACCCGCAGCGCGGGCCAACTTGAGATAGAGGGAAAGCGGGGTTTCAAGGTCCGCAAAGGCCTGCGCCATCAGCGGAATACGGTTGAAGCCTTGTTCGCGCAAAGCTTGGAATTGTGTTTCAGTCATCACGTCAGTCGTGCCTTTATCCAGAATAGCAACGGATTTCCCCGCACAGGCAGGGTTCATTGGTGCGCGTCGCTCAACCGTGGAGTGTCTTCTATTTCCGCCAGGGTGGGGGTATCGCGCGCTGCGAGCCCATCAACCCAGGGATCCGCCCAATGTCAGGCGTTAGCGAAGGGTGCGCGCTCAGCTTGGGCAGGCCAAGTACGCCAGGGCCAGGCTCCCCGGTCGCTACAACCCGTAATGCTGATGCGGTGAATAAACATGGACTCAGTGTAGCAAAACACAATCTCATTCATCAACAGATCGCAAAGTCCGCATAAATCAATGGATGTCTGCAATAGGTCAACACTTTTAGAGTGACAAGCAGGGGGTTTGCGCATAGATTTGGGCATGGTCGCCCTACGTTGTGACTATCTCTGGGGAGTGGGAATGAAACTGAGTCTGAAATTGCCACTGGCATTTGCCCTTGCATTGACATTGCTGCTAATGGGTGCCTTGTTTGGCATTTGGCGGCTCAATAGCGCGATCGCAAGTTTTGAGATTGATGTATCCCACGAGGTCGCCGGGCAAAAGAAGGGCGCAGAAATTTCCGCCCATTTTGCAGTCGCCATACAAGAGTGGAAGAACACCTTGCTGCGTGGGTCGGACACCAAGGAACTGGATAAATATTGGACTGCACACCAAAAGGAAATGGGTGAAGTCTCCCAACGCATCCAGGAACTAGACAAACTAGTCGACGACAAAGCCGCCGCACGGCCCTTGGTCAGCAAACTGCGCACCGAAATGGAAAACGCGCAAGCGGGTTACAAACAAGCCTTTGAAGCCTATAAGGAAGCGGGAAACGATCCCGTCGCCGGGGACAAAGCGGCCAAGGGCAAGGATCGGGAGGCCGCCAACACCCTGAATGAATTGCGCACTGCATTGGCGAAATCAGAAGCCGCCGCTGCCGAGGCCGCCGCTAACGGAGCGCGCAGCGCCACCCGTATCGCGGTCACGGTCATGCTGCTGATCACGGTTATTGCGGTGCTGGGCAGCGTGTGGCTGAGTCGGCAGATTGTGGCCTCACTGCATCAAGCCGTCGACCTGGCCGACAAAGTAGCCCGTGGCGATCTCAGCGCAACCATTGCGGTGCAAGGCAGTGACGAGATTGCCGAACTGCTGCGTTCACTCACCACCATGCAAGACAACCTGATGGTCCTTGTGGCCAAGGTACGGCAGGGCTCCGAGAGCGTGGCCAATGCCAGCTCGGAAATTGCCAGCGGCAATAACGACCTGTCCGCGCGCACCGAACAGCAAGCGGCAGCGCTGCAGCAAACAGCATCCAGCATGGCCCAACTGGGTTCCACCGTAAACAACAGTGCCGACAGTGCGCGCCAGGCCAGCCAGCTGGCAACCAATGCCTCCAGCGTCGCTGTGCGAGGCGGCGAGGTGGTGGGCCAGGTTGTCGAAACCATGAAAGGCATCAACGACAGTTCGCGCAAAATTGCCGACATCATCAGTGTCATTGACGGCATTGCCTTCCAGACCAATATCCTGGCGCTCAACGCTGCCGTGGAAGCTGCACGGGCGGGCGAGCAAGGGCGCGGCTTTGCGGTGGTGGCCTCCGAGGTGCGGGCGCTGGCTGGCCGCTCAGCCGATGCGGCCAAGGAAATCAAGACCCTGATTGGCGCCAGCGTGGAGCGGGTGGAATATGGGAGCACGTTGGTGGATCAGGCGGGCTCCACGATGAACGAAGTCGTCGCAGCCATACGCCGCGTGTCGGATATCGTGGGGGAAATCAGTGCCGCAAGCAGCGAGCAAAGCTCTGGTGTCGCCCAGGTGGGACAAGCGGTCAACCAGATCGACCAGGCGACACAGCAGAATGCGGCGCTTGTCGAAGAGATGGCGGCAGCGGCCAGTGGTCTCAAAGGTCAGGCGATGGATCTGGTCAATGCCGTATCGGTCTTCAAACTGCAGGGCGGTGCCATGGTGTCAGCCCCTGCACGCCAAACGCCTTCGCCCCCTAGTTTGGTCAAACCGGTCGCTCCACGCCAGTTGAGTGCTAGCAAGCCACCACCCAAGCCCGTGGCAAAAGCACTGGCTAAAGCGCCCAGCCCCAAGCTGATGGCAGCACCGGCTAAAGCGCCCGTAGCGTCGGCGGCTGCCGACGATGAATGGGAAACCTTTTAGGCGGCAATCAGACGGTAATCAGCCGGCCAACGCCACGCGCATGGCATCCACCACCGCCTTGTAATCGGGCTTGCCGAAGATAGCGCTACCGGCCACAAAGGTGTCGGCACCGGCATCGGCCACGCGGCGGATGTTGTCGGTCTTGATGCCGCCGTCCACTTCCAGGCGGATGTCTTTGCCACTGGCGGTGATGCGTTTGCGAACGTCTTCAATCTTGCGCAGGGCGGAATCAATAAAGCTTTGACCGCCAAAACCGGGGTTGACGCTCATGATCAGCACCAGGTCGATATCGTCAATCACCCAGTCCAGCACGTCCAGCGGCTCGGCCGGGTTGAACACCAGGCCCGCCTTCACGCCTTTGCTCTTGATGGCTTGAATGCTGCGGTGCACATGGCCGCTGGCATCGGGGTGGAAGGTGATCAGGTCGGCACCGGCGTCGGCAAAACCAGCCGCCAGTGCGTCCACCGGCGAAATCATCAGATGCACGTCAATTGGGACGGCCACGCCGGCAGCGGTCTTGGCATGCGGCTTCAAGGCGGCGCAAACCATCGGGCCGAAGGTCAG
>CANFNO010000346.1 GCA_947447845.1 Burkholderiales bacterium
CACGCATGGCGTTTTTCAAGGTGTCGGTGACCCGGGCAGCGGCGTTGTCGGGTTGCAGGGTCCAATCGGCCAGGCAGTTGCCCCAGAAGGTGTCGCCTGCGCCCACGGTGTCGATCACGCGCACCACGGGTGCGGCGTCCTGCGCCCACAGGCCATCCACGCTGAGCCAGGCGCCATCGCCACCAAAGGTCAGCGCAATACGGCTGGCGCCTTGGGCAGCAAAGGATTTGGCGATGTCGGCAGCGGTGTTTTTGTTGGCAGGGCCGAAGCCCAGCAATTCCAGGTCTTCGTCACTGGCCTTGATCCAGTCGGCCAGGGCGGCCACTTGCTGCACGGCGGCCACATACGCGCCCAGGTCAGCCGCCAGCTTGGGGCGCAAATTTACGTCCACGCTAATCGTCCAGCCCTGCGCCTTGGCACCTTGCAGCACGGCCAGCACCTTGTGGTGCTCGGGTGGCACCAGCATCAGCGAGCCGGTATGCAACACGCCGGGCGTTTGTTGCGACAAGGTTTGCAACACCTCATCCACGCTGTAATCGCGGTCGGCTATGCCTTCGCGATAGAAGCCGTAGCTGGGTTGGCCGTTTTTGACCTGCACCACGGCCAGCGAGGTGGGCAAACGGCTGGTGCCCAGCACCATCTGCACCTTGTCCTTGGAAAGTTGGGCCTGCATCTGCTCGCCAAACTGGTCTTGCGAAAAGCGGTTCAGAAACGCCACGTCAGCACCGCGCAGGGATGCGGCGCGCGCCAGGTTGAACGGGCTGCCGCCCACATGGGGACGCAACAAGCCATCGGGTGTGGCGACGCAGTCCATCAAAGCTTCGCCGAGTACGTAAATGGAGGTCATGGTGGGCAGGGCCAAAAGGCAGTAAGGGGTAAAAAACAGGACCATCGCCCGGCCCGGCGAAGCCGGTGTGCAGGCGGGTGGCGGCAATTTTGCCACTACATTAAGGAATCACTACTTCCATCAAGGGGACTGGTTTGAAAGTCTTTTTAGATTCCGCCGTCGCAGCGTCATGGACCTTACCCGCAGGCTGCCCACCGGTTCAAGGGGTCACCACCAACCCGACCCTGGTAATGCAAGCCAATCTGCCGGTGACACTTGCGACGTACACCGGTTTGCTGCACGCCGCGTCCGATGCCGGCCTGGCAGAGTTGATGCTGCAACTGCCGCGCCCGGATGTGCTTGAGGCGCTGCAGTGGCTTGAAGTTTTGCAAACCAAGGCCGCCGAGACGAAGGTCAAACTCACCATCAAGTTGCCCTGCCACCCGGATTGGCTGCCCTGTATCCAGGCGGTGCAAGCCCAAGGCCAGGCCATTTTGTTAACCGGCTTGTCCAACCCGGTGCAATTGCTGTGGGCACAAGGCCTGAAGTCCCAATATGTCGCGCCCTATATCGGACGCCTGAGCGCCGACGGGCGCGATGTCTGGCCCTTCATGAAGGCGAGCGTGGCGGTGCAGCAAGCGGGAGGACCGGCACTGTTGGCAGCCAGCATCAAATCCCCGGAGGTGCTCAGCCAATTAATCGCCTGCGGGGCGGACGCAGTCACCCTGCCGCCAGCCAGTTTGGTGGCCTGGTCCGCAGACGCCGTGACCACTGCCGCCATGACCCAGTTCGACCGGGACGTGGCGACTAGCTTGACTTTGTAAACACGGGGGCGGGGTCTTACCAAGTTGTTGTTCCAACAGGTACAACGCATTGCGATGCATTCCGGTCATCGTGATGAGTATTGCAACTGAGAGTGGTGTCCGCGGTGGGCGCCAAAGATGCAGGCGGCAAACGTCGGCAGCGTTCGCCTGGTGCGGAGTTTATTGGCCGCTTCCTGTCGCGCATACTGCCCACGGGCATCAAGCGCACACAGGCGGTGGCACAACTGCTGGGGTTGATGCTTTTGCCCACACCAGCATGCCCGGTAACCGAGGGTTGCCGGGATGGCGTGGGTGGCAAGAGGACTGATCAAATGATGCGCAGTGACGTGTCGGGATGGGTGTGCACTCCAACGCAAAAAAAGGTGCCTAGGAAGAACGAAATAACTACCTAAATAGTCATCAATTAGCCAATAAATCTGCGCAGTACATAAAATTCGTCAAAAAGTTTCCCTCTCTCAGTCATAATTTGCAAAACACAACAGGGTTTGAACCTTTGACCCCCCTATGTTCCCAAGCGACCTAACATTTCCGCCTTACCCGGCGGTTTAGTCCAACATGGTTTATATGCCGCACCTAGTTTATTGGTGACTACCCGCGTTTTGTGGGCGGCAGATAGGTCACTGAATCCACCAACATGGAACACCAACAAGACCTCGCCACTTGGGAAGAGTTCGAAACTGAACTGAGCGAACTCGCCGCGCAAGCCGAAGCAAGTACTTCTTCCGAACTGCTCTATCGCGGCCAGGCTTCGTGGAGATGGAGACTCGAGACAACACTCGAGCGAGCGGCCACCAAGATATTGACAATTGCGGATTATTTTCGGTTCCTTGCGGGCGCGAAACCTCAGCTCGAGACTTTTACTGGCCAACGATGGCCTGAGTTCAACATTGCCGAGATTCAGAAGACCTATGAGGCATATGACAGCTTCTACTTTTCCGAGTTTCCTTCATACGAGCTGTGTGTCTATTCTAGGCACCATGGGTTTCCATCTCCGCTACTTGATTGGACTCGCTCACCCTACATCGCCGCCTTCTTCGCATTTCAAGATCCATTGGCCGAGCGCGTTGCCATTTGGGTGTATCAGGAATACTCCAGTGCAGTAAGAGATGCTATGTAGGACTTTGCAACTCACGACGAGTTGATCTAAAAAAGAGGATTTCAAACTTCATCGCAAAGGAGATGTTGAAATGTCCACTACGCAAATGGTGCTTCTGCGAAAGGAAGAGTCTGACGCAGACGATCTATACATGAGCTTTGAACTCAGCGACAAGAAATGGCAGTTGACGCTCAGCGATGGTCGTCGTGGCCCGAGCCGATACAGCGTCGAGGCTGGCGACACGGATGCGGTATTGCACTGCATTGGAAAGGCCAGGGAGCGCTGCAAACTTGATCCGCATTGCTTGGTCCACAGTTGTTATGAAGCCGGACGTGACGGCTGGTGGCTGCACCGCTGGTTGGTCGCGCAGGGCGTCGACAACATTGTGGTCGACTCCTCCAGCATTGAAGTGAACCGACACGCCCGGCGCGCCAAGACAGACCGACTCGATGGTGACAAGCTGCTTGCCATGCTGCTGCGTCACCGTTCGGGTGAGCGGGTGTGGTCAGTGGTGCATGAACCGTCGGCGCAGGATGAAGATGCCAGGCGCACGCACCGCGAATTGGCAAGACTTGCCAAGGAGCGCACCGCACATACGAACCGAATCGGCTCACTGCTGGTGTTGCACAACCTGCGTCCGAACATCATCATCGGTGGACGCGACTGGGCACATTGGTGGGACAGCCATCGTGAGGAGGTACCGCCCGTGCTACGGGTTGAAATCGAACACGAAGCCGCGCGTCTGGCACTGGTGAGACTGCAGATCAAAGAAATGGAAGCTGCGCGGCAGAAAGAAATTGCTGATGGCAAGCAACCGTTGGTAGCCCAACTCATAAAGCTGCGCGCCATCGGACCCAAGGGTGCCTGGATTCTGGTCAAGGAACTGTTTGGCTGGCGACACTTTTCCAATCGACGAGAACTTGCGGGTTGCCTGGGACTGGCGCCCACCCCCTACGCCAGCGGTGACAGCCAGATTGAGCAGGGCATC
Organism: Burkholderiales bacterium; assembly: GCA_947447845.1. Next base: position 3,735 of record CANFNO010000346.1, read on the forward strand.
AGTAAGGCCGGCAACAAGCGGGCGAGAGCCTTGCTGGTGGAGTTGTCCTGGAGCTGGCTGCGACTGCAGCCCGCCAGTGCATTGACCCTGTGGTTCAGCCGACGCTTTGCAGGCAGTGGCAAGCGCATGCGCCGAGTAGGTATTGTGGCGCTGGCCCGGCGCCTTGCCATTGCGCTGTGGCGCTACCTCGACCACGGCGAGATCCCAGAGGGTGCAGTGTTTAAACCTGTTGTGGCTTGAGCACCTAATAGGATGGATATCAACCAACGCTGGAAAAGACACACATCATGATCAAAGGTCGACGCGCCCGTAACGACAGCGGGTCACCAAAGAGTGACCGTTCCCAGAGATGGGGCGCCTCGGTAATTGGGGTTTGCCAGCGCACTTTGTGCGCATGCTGCATCGGGTGCCGGGTTAATAGACCCAGCACGGATAGAAGTTCGTCCGGGCACTGGCTCGAACGCTCATCACACCCCAGCCTCGGATCAGGATGTAACAGAAATTCCCAAGCACTAGGAACTACCCATCAAGCCAGCTCAATGCGACGAACCATGATCAGGGGACCATGAGATCAAAAACCGGATACCGTTATCAAGAAAAGGGCTTGACAAATAAGTCCTCATAGAAG
>CANFNO010000347.1 GCA_947447845.1 Burkholderiales bacterium
CTCATTCTGTTGGCGCTAGCCGTCTGGTTCATTGGCCCGCTGCTGGCCTTCGGTGAGTTGCATCCGCTGGAAAGCATCGGCATTCGCATCACCACGATCTGCCTGATGCTGGTGTTCGTGATCTTTGCTCTGATGGGCTGGGCGCTGAGTGTGATTGGCGTGACCTGTTTATGCCTGCTGGTCTGGCACGCCGGACCACTGCTGGCCTTTGCCAACTTCCATCCACTGGAGTCGGTGCTGGTACGAGCCATCACGATCGCAGTGATTGCCTTGATCTATCTGGTGTGGGCCATCTATACGCTGTGGAACCTGATCCGCAACGACGAGGCCTTTGCCAAGCGCCTGTTCGGCCGTGACAAGAACGCGCCGAAGGTGCTGGCCAAGGATGAGGTGCGCGCCATTGCCGACATTGCCCGCAAGTCGGTCAGTCAACTCAAGCAAATGCACATCACCATGGCCGGTGGCACCGGCTCACTGGTGGGCGCCTTGCGCCGCGTAGTGGAGGGCAAGCGCTATCTGTATGAGCTGCCCTGGTACATGATCATTGGCACGCCGGGTGCGGGCAAAACATCGGCCTTGTTGAACTCGGGACTCAAGTTCCCGGTGGCAGAGCAAATGGGCACAGCCAGCGCGCAGATGACGCTGTCGCAAAACGCCGGCACGCTGAACTGCGCCTGGTGGTTCACCAACGATGCCGTGCTGATCGACACCGCAGGCCGTTACACCAACCCGCATGATGGCCGTGGGTTCAAGGTGCTCGCACCTCCCAAGGAGCAAGAGCCTGCTGCCAAAGACGCACCGCCTCCACAGGATTTGGTGAACGCCGCTGAGTGGAAAGGCTTCCTCGGCGTGTTGCGCCAAGTGCGCTCGCGTGCCCCCATCAACGGTGCGCTGTTGGCGGTGGACGTAGCCAAGTTGCTGGGCGATGACGACGCCGAAGCCATGGCCCATGCCGCGCAATTGCGTGCCCGCCTGGGCGAGTTGCGCCAGGAGCTCGGCATTCGTTTCCCGGTGTACGTCGTGTTGACCAAGACTGACTTGCTGCGCGGCTTTGCCGAGTATTTCAGCAGCCTGACCACCGAGGCGCGTGCGCAGGTTTGGGGCTTCACCCTGCCTTGGGTGGAGCAGGGCAAGGCCAAGACCACTGCTTTGCCGCTGGCACCACAAATCGAGCGCGAGTTGGACGCATTGCAGCGCCGCGTTGCTGATGGTGTGGCCACGCGATTGCAGGAAGAGTTTGAACTGGACCGGCGTCAGGCCTTGTACGTGTTGCCACACGAATTGGCTGCGCTGGCTCCCCGCCTGGCTACATTGCTGGATGCCGTTTTCTCGGATTCGCGCTACGACACCACGCAACTCACCCACACCTTGCGTGGCGTGTATTTCACCAGTGCGATGCAGTACGAAGATCGCAAAGTCACAGCCGACCAGCGTGCCCTGGTGCCACGTCTGCGCCAGGCACTGTCCGGCATGGCTGCACGCATGCGCACCGGTGAGTCGGTTAGCACTTATGCACTCATGAGCGCGCAGGGACGTGCCAGCAGCACACGCAGCTTCTTCATGACCGATGCGCTGACGCGGGTGATTTTTCCTGAGTCACACCTGGTTAAACCCAATCTGAAATGGGAGGCGCGCTTTCGCTTGCTCCGGCTGGTAGGTCATGCGCTGGTGGTGCTGATCTTCCTGTGGTTGTCTGGCGCGCTGGTGCTGAGTCACTCCAACAACCAGTCATATTTGACGGATGTGGGCGGCAAGACCGAAACCCTGACCGACAAGATGAAGGCATTGATCACCCACCAAAGCACCGACAAGATGATCGAGGTGCTAGGCCTGGCGCAGGCCTTGCCTACGCATTCGGGTCTGGATCTGGGGGACCCCTCCGGCGCGTACTTGTATGGCTTGTATTCGGCCGATCCGGTGGCCGATGCAGCACATATTGCCTATGGCAATTTGCAGGACCGGCTGATCCTGCCGGTTCTCACGCAGCGCATGGAGTCGGTGATGCGCTCGGCCGTGGCCAACACGGACTCCAAATCTGCCTATGACACCCTGCATGTGTATCTGCTGCTGCATGACAAGGAGCATTACGTAGGTACCGCAGCGCAAGAGGTGCGCACCTGGGTGCTCAACGATTGGCAGGAAGGCGCCGTCAAGGACAGCGCGACCAAAGAAACCAACGCCAAAGACAAGGCCGTAAAAGACACCCCCATCGTCGCCCCCAAGGACGTGTTGGCCGCACAGCCCAAAGCAGACAAGTCTGCACCGGCAAAGATGGTTGATAGCGGCCCGGGCTTGGCCTCCAGCTTTGGTAACAGCACGGCTATGGTGTCGTATCTGCAGGACATGTTTTCTGGAAAACGCCTAGTCCAGTCCAGCACCGCAAGAGACGAAGCGCTGGTGCGCCAGGTTCGCGCTTACCTGGACACCAGTTCCAGCAGCGAGCGTTTGTACCAACGCACCAAGGCCGCCTTGATCCCCGATGCACCGCAGGACTTTACTTTGGTGCGGGCCCTGGGTCCACAGGCGGGCACGCTGTTCAGTCGCGCTTCGGGCAAGACCTTGGAGAAAGGGGTCCCTGGTTTTTTTACTTATGACGGTTACCACGGGCTGTTTGCAAAACGTCTGACTGATATGGTAGCCGTCGCCCAAGTGGATGATGCATGGGTCATGGGGCGCACCGATGGAATTTCGGGTGCCAAGAAGACACTGGAGAACGGCGGCGCCACCGAGGCAGAAACCAGAGCGCTGACTGAAGAAATTCGCCGCCAATATCTCACTGAATACAGCGATCTGTGGACTGCCTTTTTGCAGGACATCCGCATCATCAGTACCGACAGTGGTGGCTCGCTCTCGTTTGAGTTGAATGTCTTGCGCCAGCTCGCGGCACCCGACTCGCCGCTGACGCGCATGGGCCGCATGGCGGCGCGTGAGACCACTTTGTCGCGCTCGCTCAAGACCACCAGCGACGAAGACAAGTCCATTTTTGACAAAGCCAGCGATCAACTCGACAAGAAGACGGCGCAGGTCAACAAAGACCTGGGCCTGCGTCCCGAGCAACGCGCCGAACGCCAGTTTGTGGACGAACGCTTTTCGGCCTTGCGTGAAGTGGTCACGGGCCAGAGCGAAGGTGCGGCCACACCCGGTGGCAAGCCAGCGCTCGATGGCATCACCAATTTGCTTAATGAGTACTACACCGCCTTGGTGGTGGCCGATACCGCCATCAGCTCGGGCGCATTGCCACCAGCGGGCGTTGAGGCGGCCACCAAAATCAAGATTGAGGCCGGCAAATTGCCAGCACCTTTTCGTGAAGTGCTGCTGGGCGTAAGTGCCAATGGCTCCGACAAAGTGGCTCAAGGTGCCGCTTCTATTTTGCGGGTGCAAGCCCAGGCTCAGATGGACAGGTTGGTTGGCATGCTGGCGCTGACTGTGGGCGAACCCTGCAAGCGCAATATTGCCGGGCGCTACCCCTTTGGCCAGAGCACGCAGGAAGTAGCGGTGGATGACTTCAACGCCATGTTCGCAGCGGGTGGCGCAGCGGACGAATATTTCAACAATTTCCTGGCGCCGTTGGTGGACACCAGTTCGCGGCCCTGGAAATACAAGAGCCCAGCTTCTGCCAGCACCATGGTGGGTACCGAAAACCTGGCCGGTGGGCAGGCTCCGGCTGCGGCAGCCAATGGCCCCACGCTGACTGGAGAACTACTCAAGCTGCTGGCTGCCGGTGGACCCAATCCGGACTTCTTTGCGCAAGTCGGGCAAATCCGCGAGGCCTATTTCAAGGAACCCGGTGCCAAGCGCATGGCGTGGAAGCTGGACCTGAGCGTGCAATCGCTGGACGCCAGCGTCACCGAGATGCTGATCGATATGGACGGACAGGTGCAGCGCTATGCCCACGGCCCTGTCCAAGCCCTGCAAGTGCAGTGGCCGGGCCCGCGTGGCGGCACCATGGCCGAGATCAGCGCACAGCCTCGTATCAAGGCCGACACCTCTGTAATCTCGGTGCGTGGTCCCTGGGCCCTGTTGCACTTGATGGAGCGAGGTCGCATTACGAGTGGAGCGAGCGCTGGGCGCGTAGCGGTGGAGTTCCTGTTTGACAACCGCCGTGCCGTGATTGAGGTGGGCAGCAGTGGAGCCAACCCGCTCAGCAGCCCGCTGCTCAAGAACTTCAATTGCCCGTTGCGTTCGGGTTGAAGAGACTGCCATGCTTGATTCAGTTTCAGAACACCTGAGCCGCCGCTGGCTCGCTGGTCCTTTGTCCATCTGGGGCAAGCTGCCCAGCCATGGCGATTTTCTTCGGCACCGCGCCACCGCCGCACAAGCGCGCGACTGGCAGGATTGGGTGAC
>CANFNO010000348.1 GCA_947447845.1 Burkholderiales bacterium
AAATCAAACGGGTGGGCAAACTGCACAAAGGCAAAGTCGAGCAGGCCGCCTTTGCCGTGCTGAAGGCGCCAGACATTCCCAGCGTGCTGGTGGAGGCCGCTTTTATCAGCAACCCCAGCGAAGAAGCCAAGCTCAATAGCGACGACTTTCTAAATCAGCTTTCAGACGCACTGATGCGCGGCATTTCGGGCTACTTCGCCCGCAATCCGCCACTGGCCCGGGTGCGTGCGACCAGTTAGAGCGCTTGTGACCGCTGCGGGACAATGGCGTGCGGGAAATCGCGTATTGGCTACCGAACGGCCTGCAGTTATCATTAACTCCAAATAACTTTTTTTTCGGACACAAAATACTATGGCAAGAGACGCCAAATTGAATTCGCATGTTCCAGAAACATTAAGCAGACAGGTCAAGTCCTTCCGGTCCGAGGCGGGACTCACGCAACAGGCCCTTGCCGAAAAGTGCGGAATTTACAGAACCTACCTGTCGCGCATCGAAAGTGGCGATGCCAACCCCTCCGTTAGCGTGCTGGTCGCTCTGGCCAGCGCCTTGAACGTTGAACTCTACAAATTCTTTATTGAGTGATCCGTGGCGGCGCCGGTGCTGCGCACAGAAGAGGCACCCATCACCCGCGAAAGCCACAGGCTGGCGATAACGAGCGGCAAGGCAATACCAAAGGACCAGCGGATACCAAAGCTCTGCGCGACAAAACCCAGCAGAGGCGGTGCCAGCAAAAAGGACACAAAAGCGGTTTGCGCCAGCGACGAGACATTCACCGTGGATGGCCGGTCGGTGCGCTGCGCCGCAGCCGACATGGCCAGCGGAAAGATTGCGCTACTGCCCACGCCCAATAGGGCAAAACCCAGCAGTGAAAGCCATGGAGACGGCGACACAAACACCAGCACATCGCCCACTGCCAACACACTAAGCAACGCCCGCGCCACGAAAACCGGGCTGTGGCGCTCGACAAACCCATCAGCAAAGTAACGCATCAGGGCCTGTGCGGCTGCACCGGTCGCAACGGCCACGCCGCCCCAAAAGGCGGACACACCAAACACATCGCGCATGTAGATTGCAGACCAGTCAAACCCCGCGCCCTCCAGAATCATGGCCGGCAACGTCACCACCACCAGCACCAGAATTGCGGCGGTGGGCGTAGCAAAACGCGGGGGTTCTGCATCGGCGTGGTCGTGGTCAGCCTCGCGCATTGGAGCCGCCTCAAAGCGGCCCAGCAGCAACACTGCCGCAGCCATACACAGCACCACCACACCAGCAAGATGCAGTTGCGGACTGACACCCAGATAGGCCATCAGCGCGCCAATGGCGGAGGCACTGAAAAAGCCGATGCTCCAGAAAGCGTGCGAGCGGTTCATGATGCGCCGCCCGGTCTGGTGCTCTACGCGGTCGGCCTCCAGATTCACCACCACCTCTACCGCCCCGACCAGAATGCCGGCCGGAAAAAGGCAGGCAAACATCACCAGCGGAGTGGGCGCGTGGGCGGCAGCTGCGTAAAACAGCGGCAGGACAGGCAAGAGGCCGAGCAGCGTTCGGCGGTGTCCCATGCGCTCAATCACGTGCGCACCAAAGGTCAGCGAAATCATCGTACCGGCAGCCACACCGATCAGTGCCAGACCCAGTGCGCCCTCGCCTACGCCCATGGCGCGTTGGATCTCGGCCAGGCGCGGAAAGAACCCGCCCATGCAAAACGAGTAGAGAAAGAAGCTGGCAAACACGCGTCGGTGTTGCGGCATCGACAGGCCAAAACGCCAGAGAAGGGATGTAGAAAAACTCATGCAGCCACCTTGTTACGCGACTTCCAGGCGCCTGCCAGGATTACCAAGCCGGGAATCAGAATCATGGCCCAGATGATCTTGTCCAGATGCAGCTTGACCCAGGGAATGTTGCCAAAGAAATAACCCACGCTGATGATGCCCACCACCCACAGAGTGCCACCCAGCACGTCATACAACACAAAGCGGGCGCGCGTCATCTGTGCAACACCGGCCACAAACGGCGCGAAGGTGCGCAAGAACGGCATGAAACGCGCCGCCACAATGGTGATGCCACCGTATTGCTCGTAAAACGCATGGGCTTGGTTAAATGCTTTCTTGTTGAACCAGCGCGAGTCTTCCCACTGGAACACCTTGGGCCCGATGAAGCGGCCAATCGTGTAATTGCTTTGGTTGCCCAGAATGGCGGCCGCCAGAAGCAGGCCCACGGACCAGCCGTAATGCATCAGGCCGGTGCCGCACATGGCGCCCACCACAAACAGCAGCGAGTCACCCGGCAAAAAGGGCATGACCACCACGCCCGTCTCGACAAAAATAATCAGGAACAACAGCGCATAGACCCACAGACCGTAGTTTTGAATGAACAGCTCCAGGTGCTTGTCCACATGCAAAATGAAATCGAGAAGTTGGGGAAGAAAGTCCATAGGCGGCGATTATCCCTGCGCGGCGTGACTGCCATGCGGCGCCCTAAAATGCCCTGGTGAACGACGCCCAAAACCTCCCCTCCCCCCGCCGCCCCATCCGTGACCTGCCGGACGAACTGATCAGCCAGATTGCTGCAGGTGAAGTGGTGGAGCGCCCGGCCTCGGTGGTGCGCGAATTGGTGGACAACGCGCTGGATGCCGGTGCCACCCAAGTGACGGTGCGATTGCTGGCCGGTGGTGTGCGCCTGATCAGCGTGGAAGACGACGGAATGGGCATCGTGCGCGAGGAACTGCCGATTGCCTTCAGGCGCCACGCCACCAGCAAGATCGGCAGCCTGCAGGATTTGGAATCGGTCGCCACCATGGGCTTTAGAGGCGAGGCGCTGGCCGCCATCAACGCCATCGCCGACTGCGCCATTTTGTCGCGCGCTGAAGGTTTCAGCGAAGCCTTTTTGCTCGATGGCCGCACCGGCGAACTCAAACCCGTGGCACGCAGCACCGGCACGACAGTCGAGGTGAAGGAGCTGTTTTACAGCACCCCCGCGCGGCGCAAATTTTTGAAGACGGATGCCACCGAGTTGGCGCATTGCATCGAATCGGTACGCCGCCACGCGCTGGCCCGCCCCGACGTGGGTTTTGCCATCTGGCACGAAGGCAAACTGGTGGAACAGTGGCGAAAATGTGCGGCCTTCGGCCCCGGCGCAGACCTTGAAGGCGTGACGTCAGAACACCTCGACGCGCTGGACCAACGCTTGCGCGATGTACTGGGCGAAGACTTTGTGGCGCAAAGCGTGCGCGTGAACTGGTCAGGCCGACGGGCCACGCAAATTCCCGGCAGCGATGCGCCCCCCAACTTTCGCGTCTGGGGCCGCGCCGGTATTCCAGACGCCGCACGCTCACGTGCCGACCAACAGTTTGCCTATGTGAATGGCCGCTTTGTGCGCGACAAAGTGCTCACGCACGCAGCGCGCAGCGCCTACGAAGACGTGCTCCACGGCCACCGTCAACCGGTCTACGCGCTGTACCTTGCGATGGACCCAACACGCGTGGATGTGAATGTGCACCCCACCAAGATCGAAGTGCGTTTCAGAGACAGCCGCGAAGTGCACCAGGCCATTCGCCATGCCGCTGAAGAAGCGCTTGCCGTGCCGCGCGCGCAGGCTGCGGCCGACGCAGCGGCAGCAGCAAGTTCGGCTATCGGCACTGCAGCGAATGCACAAGGGCCAGGCGCAAGCAATGCAGGTGGTTCGGCGTTTGGTAGCGGCTTAACGCCAGCCGCCAGCGCCTTCGCATTGGCTTCAAGCCGCGCACCCGCCGCACCGATGTATTCGGCGCAATCCGGCATGCAATTCGCCAGACAGCCCGAGGGCGGTCACCGCGTCAGCGAACTCGGCGCGCTATGGCAACGCAGCGACAACGCCGAGACACAAAGCTGGAACGCAACCCCCCCAGGAGTCTGGGCGGCAGAGCGTTCTGCGCAGGTTAAGGAGGAGCCTGCGCAGCAGGCGGGGGACACGGAGCAGAACGCTCTGCCGCCCGGACTCCGACCCGAAGCGGGTGAGGACAGTGCAGAACCAACCCACTGGCCCCTAGGCCGCGCCCTGGCCCAACTGCAAGGCGTCTACATCCTGGCCGAAAACACCCAAGGCCTGGTGCTGGTGGACATGCATGCTGCGCACGAACGCATCGTCTATGAGCGGCTGAAGAACCAACTAGGCACGGCCAGTACAGCAGAAGGCCTTCTGCAAGGCTTATCCAGCCAGCCACTACTCATCCCCGTGACCTTTGCCGCCACACCCGTCGAAGTGGCCACAGCAGAAACCCACACCGAAACCCTGCACACCCTGGGTCTGGAGATCAGCCCCTTCTCGCCCAAAACGCTGGCCGTGCGG
>CANFNO010000349.1 GCA_947447845.1 Burkholderiales bacterium
AATTTCGATGCGGGCAAGACCGAGCACGGATGGTTGGCTTGGTCGCTGGCAGTGGTTTTGCCTTCCCTGCTGGCGTGTGGCATTTACTGGTTGTTGGTGTGGTCGCTGGGTTGGGTGGCTGCGGTGATCTGGAATATCGCGGTGCTGTATGTCACTTTGGGCTTTCGCCAGTTCAGTCACCATTTCACGCTGATACGTGATGCGCTCTACGCGGGTGATGAAGTGTTGGCGCGCCAGAAGTTGGCCGAATGGATGCGTATGGACGCCACTGAATTGCCGCGCAGCGAAATTGTCCGGCATGTCATTGAATACTCGGCACTGTCCGCTCACCGCCATGTGTTCGGGGTGTTGGCGTGGTACTCCGTGCTTTCTGCACTGGGCCTGGGACCTGCTGGCGCAGTGTTCTATCGCATTGCCGAATATGTCGGGCGATATGCGAACCGCCCCGCAAAACCTACAAGTACGCCGGTGAGTGGCGCTTTTCAGGCCTGTTCAAATCGCGCTTGGTATCTCGCGGATTGGGTGCCGGTGCGCCTTACCGCTTTGGGTTTTGCATTTGTCGGCAGCTTTGAAGAGGCTGTAGATAGCTGGCGTCAATACGCGGCACGGTACCCTGACGATAACGACGGCGTGGTACTGGCGGCCACTGCCGGAGCGATCAACGTGCAACTGGGCGAGGCCGTGGAGCAGGGGAGCGATGGGCAGATACCGCAAGCCACACACCTGCGCGCCTTTGTCGGCCTTGTATGGCGCACTGTCGTTATGTGGATGGTGATCCTTGCACTGCTATCGCTGGCGCGCCTCTTAGGCTAGTTTTCGCCGCAGGGTCGCGACTACACGGAACGCGCCTCCCCGGGGAAGGGCAACTCAGCGAGCGAAGCGGGCCTGGTTCAGTAGCGCTTCTGTGAAAGCTCGGCGAACAGATCGCCATAAATCTTGTATCGGTTGGCGCTGATAGAGGGCGCATTCTCCGACTGCATCGCACGCAAAACACCACATCCGGGCTCATGCAGGTGAGTACAGTTGTAAAACTTGCAGTCTCCAGCCTGTGCCTTGATGTCTGGCATCAGGCTGGCAAGGTGCATGGGCTCTATGTGGTTCAGACCGAATTCCTGAAAGCCGGGGGAGTCAATCACCGCAGTCGTCTTGCCAGCATCGACCCAATAAAGGCTGGTACTTGTGGTGGTGTGCTTACCGGAATTCAGGGCTGTTGAAATTTCGTTGGTCAGCACCTGTGCACCGGGCAACAGGCGGTTGATGAAGGTACTCTTGCCCGAGCCGGACGGCCCCAAAATGAGCGTTGTCTTACCCTGCAACAAAGGCAGCAATGCCGCCAGTTCAGTTGCGGCAATGCCTTCAGCCTTAGGCTTTAGCGCCAAGGGCACGACCGTGTAACCCATGTCACGGTAGACACCCATACGCTCCCAAGCTTGGCCGAAAGGCTCGGTCAAATCGCTCTTGTTCAGGGCAATGATGGGCTTGATCTTTTCTGCCTCTGCGGCGATCAGGGCGCGTGATAACTGACTTTCGGAGAAAACAGGCTCTGCAGCAATCAGCACCAGCACCTGGTCCAGGTTGGCCGCGAACATCTTGGTGCGGATCTCGTCTTGCCGGTAAAACAGGTTGCGGCGTTCAAGCACTTTCTCTATGGTGCCTTCGTCCTGTGTAGCCTGCCACAGCACATGGTCACCTACTACCGTCTGACTTTTTTTGCCGCGCGGGTGGCAAATCAGGCGTCTGCCATCGGGCGTTTCCACCAACACGTGACGGCCGTGCCCGGCGACCACCAGACCGGGTTCGAGTAAAGGATTTGCCAAGTGTCTGTGGTCTCGTTAAGCCGGAGCTTGCACCAGCGCATCTACCAGCGCAGCGCATGCAAGGTCGGATTGTGTAATGCCTAGTACATCGTGTGTATTGAAACGCACGCTGCAGGTGTTGTAACGCACCAGCAATTCGGGATGGTGGTCCTGCTGCTCGGCGATATAGGCAATCGCATTCACAAAGGCCATGGTGCGCAGGTAGTTGTTAAATGCGAAGGTCTTTTCGATCGCCACATCTGCGCCATCGCCATGCAACTTCCAGCCAGTGAGTTTTGCCAAACCGGCGATGACCTGTGTCGCACTGAGCATCGGACGAAGCACAGGTTGCTTTGAATTGCTCGGTATGGTTTGCATGGATTCAGGAAGGGAGTCAGACACTGACACGGTTGCCTTGCATGCGGCCCAGGCGCTCGCTTGCCGGTGGGTGTGAGTAGTAAAACCTGACATACACCGGATCAGGTGTGAGGGTGGATGCATTGTCTTTGTAGAGCTTAAGCAGGGCGGACGACAGGTCGGCTCCACTGGTTTGGGCCACGGCATAAGCATCGGCTTCAAACTCATGTTTGCGCGAGAACTGGGCCATAACAGGTTCAATAAAGGTGCTGAATAGTGGCAGAACCATCATGAACAAGATCAGTGCCAGGGCATCATTGGCGCCACGCAAATTGGGGATCACGCCCAGACCAATATAAAACCAGGTTTGACCGCTAAGCCATCCCAGCAGGGCAAAACCCACCAAGCTCATGGCGAACATGGAAACGATTCGTTTGAGAATATGGCGGTGCTTGAAATGTCCGAGTTCATGTGCCAGCACAGCATCCACTTCACCGGGCGAGAGTTGCTCCAGCAGCGTGTCATAAAAGACTACCCGTTTGGAAGCGCCAAAACCCGTGAAATAGGCATTGGCGTGGGCGCTGCGCTTGCTACCGTCCATGACAAAAAATCCCTTGGATTGGAAGCCACAGCGTGCCATCAATTGAGTCACACGGTCTTTCAACTCCGGATTTTCCAGGGGCTTGAATTTGTTGAACCATGGGGCGATAAGCGTGGGGTACAGCAGCAGCATCAAGAGGTTAAAACCCATCCATACACACCAGGTCCACAGCCACCAGTAAGCACCAGTGGCTCCCATCATCCAGAGTATCAAGCTTGCCAGTGGCAGGCCCAGTACTGCGCCGACGACAAGTGACTTCACCATGTCTTGCAGCCAAAGCTTTGGCGTGATTTTGTTGAAGCCGAAGCGCTGCTCGATGACAAAGGTTTTGTACAGCGTAAAGGGCAGGTCAACCAGTGCGCCTATGACGCCAAAAGCCGCCAGCAGGGCGACTTGCTGGACCAGACCGGGCTGCATCCATTGCAGAAGAAATTGGTTCAGCCAAGACAATCCGCCCAGGAGCGTCCATACCAGTACCAAGGCTGCGCCCCAGGCTAACTCCAGCATGCCAAAACGGGTTTTTGCCAGTGTGTAGTCGGCTGCCTTCTGGTGTGACTCCAGTGTGATTCGGTTGGTAAAGTCGGCAGGTACTTGCGCGCGGTGTTGTGCCACATGGCGAATCTGCCGCGTGGCCAGCCAGAATTTCAAAAGTAGTCCCGCTACGAGCGCCGTTGCAAACGCAATCGTCATGCTGAAGGAAAGTTGGCTGAATAAAGATGATTCGTTCATGGCGGCTGAGTTTAGGTCATCGGCGACAATTGCTGCATGGCTGAACCTAACACCCCCTTAAGCAAATCCGACAAAAACCTGGTCTGGCTCGATTGCGAGATGACCGGCTTGGAGCCTGAACGTGAACGCATTATCGAAATTGCTGTCATTGTGACCAGCCCCGACTTGGCGGTGCGTGTTGAAGGCCCGGTGTTTGCTATCCACCAGAGCGATGCGTTGTTGAACCAGATGGATGCTTGGAACAAGGGAACACACGGTAAGAGTGGTTTGATCGACAAAGTGAAGGCATCAACGGTCAATGAAGAGCACGCTGAAAGTGAGTTGATTGCATTCTTGAGTCAATACGTGCCGGCCAACTGCTCGCCCATGTGCGGCAACAGCATCGGGCAGGACAGGCGTTTTCTGGTCAAGTACATGCCCAAGCTGGAAGGTTTTTTCCATTACCGCAATCTGGATGTGAGCACGCTCAAAGAACTGGCCAAGCGATGGAATCCGCAGGTTTACGCATCATTCAAGAAGCAGCAGCGACACACAGCCCTGGCCGATGTGCATGAGTCGATTGATGAACTTTTGCATTACCGCGAGCACTTTCTCAAGGTTTAGACAGGTTGGTCGGGGCTCTCAAAGCGTTGATTCGAATGCCAGTTAGGTAGAAACCCGAATCCGGGCTATAATCGCAGGCTGCGCTACACACTGTAGCCTTTTGTACATCTCCCTTCATTCACCGGACCCCCAATACATGGGGTCCCAAGCACTGATAACCCCGAATGCGGGTCAGAGCAGGTTCCGTTTGATGGTTGATGTTTTTTAACCATTAACG
>CANFNO010000350.1 GCA_947447845.1 Burkholderiales bacterium
CCGCAGCGGCTGGTGTGACCATCAAGACGACCGAGGGCGCCACGCCTGCACAAGAGAGTCAGCAAATCCAGCAGCAGGTGAAAGACAAGGTTAACGCGGCAATTCAGTCTGCGCCAAAGCCAGACGACTAATCGCAGGGGGGCAATTGTGTTTACATCATTGCAGCAATGGATCAGCTCGTCTGGTATCGGACTTTTTGACTGGCTGTCGTGCATCTCGTATGGACTATTAGCACTTTCCTACGTGATGCGGGACATCAAATGGCTGCGAATAATTACGCTGCTCGCCTGCTCGCTGGACCTGATCATTTACTACCAGATTCGCCCTGCTCAACCCATGTGGGTTCAGTTGTTCTTCACAGTGGTATTTATGGCCATCAACGCCTACCAACTTCAGGTTATTTGGCGTGACGCCAGAAGAATTTCATTCGACGGTGATGAAGCCTATCTCTACAAAAACGTCTTTCAAATTCTTTCCCCGGGAGAATTCAAGCGCATTCTGCAATACGCCAAATTTGAAGACCTGGAACAGGGCAAGCACCTCATGCGCAAGGATGAACACGTGGATTCCATTTGCGTGCTGTGCCGAGGCGCGCTGGCTATTCATCTCAGCGGCAACCTTCTTAACAATATAGAAGTGGGTTCCTTTGTCGGTGAAATGGGCTACCTAACGCAACGCCCAGCCTCGGTCAATGTCATCGCGACTACTGCCTCGCGCGTACTTCGGGTTGACCGAAAAAATCTGGAAGATTTGGAACTCAAGCACCCGGATATTCATGCAAAGCTCACTTGGATTATGGGGCGTGATATCGCTGACAAACTGCGCAAACTCAATGTCGTCACCGAAGGCAAGGATCAAGCGCTTTCGAGCTTTGGTCCATCCACATATGGCTCTGATATCTTCTCTGGAAGATCAATCAATTAGGCGGCGCACTTCCTACTTTGACAAGTACCAAGGGGCATTCCTATATTGCAACACCATCAATGTATTTCCCATCAGATACTGATAGTTAGCACCCTTGAGAAACCAAAAAAAGGGCTGAATCTCCGTTAGAAGATTCAGCCCTTGCGCAGACTGCTAAACCGGTTTAGTGGAACTGCTCTTCTTCAGTTGAACCGGTCAGAGCTGTCACGCTGGACTTGCCGCCCTGAATCACGGTGGTCACTTCGTCGAAGTAACCGGTGCCCACTTCCTGCTGGTGCGACACGAAGCTGTAACCACGATCGCGGGCAGCGAATTCGGGCTCTTGCACCTTTTCCACGTAGGCGGTCATGCCGCGCTTCACGTAGTCTTGTGCCAGGTCGAACATGTGGTACCACATGTTGTGGATACCGGCCAGCGTGATGAACTGGTACTTGTAGCCCATGGCGCCCAGTTCCTTTTGGAACTTGGCAATGGTCGCGTCGTCCAGGTTCTTCTTCCAGTTGAAGGAAGGCGAGCAGTTGTAAGCCAGCATCTTGCCGGGGTGCTTGGCGTGCACAGCATCCGCAAACTTCTTGGCAAATTCCAGATCGGGCGTACCGGTTTCGCACCACACCAGGTCAGCGTACTCAGCGTAGGCAACAGCGCGGGAGATCGCCTGGTCCATACCCTTTTGGGTCTTGTAGAAGCCTTCAGCCGTGCGCTCGCCAGTCAGGAATGGCTTGTCGTTGGCATCGTAGTCGCTGGTCAGCAGATCGGCGGCTTCGGCATCGGTACGGGCAATCACCAGGGTGGGCACGCCGTACACGTCAGCAGCCATACGGGCAGCGATCAGTTTCTGGCAGGCTTCGGTGGTGGGAACCAGCACCTTGCCACCCATGTGACCGCACTTCTTCACGGAAGCCAGTTGATCTTCAAAGTGAACGCCACCGGCACCAGCGCGGATCATGGCCTTCATCAATTCGTAGGCATTGAGCACGCCACCGAAACCAGCTTCCGCATCGGCAACGATGGGAGCGTGGTAGTCGATATAGCCGGCGTCGCCTGGGCCAACGCCTTTGGACCACTGGATTTCGTCAGCGCGGCTGAACGAGTTGTTAATGCGCTCAACCACCTTTGGCACCGAGTCCACGGGGTACAGGGACTGGTCGGGGTACATCGCGGAATATTCGTTGTTGTCGGCAGCAACTTGCCAGCCCGACAGGTAGATGGCTTTCACGCCAGCCTTGACTTGTTGCATGGCCTGGCCGCCGGTCAGGGCGCCGAGGCAGTTTACGTAGTCTTCGGTGTGAAGCAGATCCCACAGCTTTTCAGCACCGCGGCGAGCCAAGGTGTGCTCGACCTGGAAAGAACCGCGCAGGCGAACCACGTCAGCGGCGGTGTAACCGCGCTTGATGCCCTTCCAGCGGGGGTTGGTGGCCCAGTCTTTTTCCAGGGCTGCGATTTGTTGTTCGCGGCTGAGTTGTTCGTTCAGGGATTTCGGCATGTAAACACTCCTTAGTTGGTAAATGGTTGGCGGTTGGTTTTGCTTAGCAATTCCGATGCCCATGGATGAATTCTAAGTCTTATAGAAGACTTAATCGAATCTTATGTCTTATATAAGATTGAAATTTATCTTAATGAATTCAATGACTTACATACTTTGTTTTGCAATGTGAAACCTCCTACTTGTCCTGCGAAATGATGCATGGCAATTTGCGAACAACGGATGCCACATTATGAAATGCTGCAACACAGCATAAAACCGTGACAACCAGATTTCTAAAACATCGCTAGCCGATACGAAAAAACCCACCATGGTGCGTGCGCGGTGCACGTTCATGGTGGGTTCAGTGAACCGGAAGGCTGCTTGGGGACTAGAACGCGTCCGCGTAGTGGCGCAACTCCCAGTCACTCACTTGCAGGCTGAAAGCATCCCACTCGGCTCGCTTAAACTTGACAAATTGGGCGCAAAACTCGGCGCCAACCGCAGCGCACAAAGCCGTGTCAGCTTCTAGCGCAGTGACTGCCTCATCCAGATTCCTGGGCAAGCGCTCAGGCATTGGACCGCCACGGGCTCGCCGCTCGTAGAGGTCTTCATCTATGGGCGCCGGTGGCTCCATGGCCTGGTCCATGCCGGCAAGCCCCGCCGCCAACGTCCCAGCAATAGCGGCGTACACATTGCACGATGGATCAGGCAGACGCCATTCGATGCGCCCTGCCACCGTGCGAACCACACAAGTACGGTTGTTGTCGCCGTAGCTCTTCCAGACCGGTGACCAGGTGGTGCCTGATGCGCTATTGCTGGTGGCCAGTCGTTTGTAGCTATTCACTGTGGGAGCACACAGCGCACTGAGCGCGTCGGCATGGTGCAGCAAGCCCGCCGCAAACTGGTGACCCTGTTGACTCAAACCCAAAGCGCCCGCTGCATCCGTAAAGATCGGCTTGCCATTTGCATCGGTGATGCTCAAATGAAAGTGCAAGCCGCTGCCCGGAGCGCTCGCTACCGGTTTAGGCATGCAGCTGAACACCATGCCGTGCTTTTCGGCAATCACGTGGGCGGTCACCTTGAACAGCATGTAGCGGTCAGCAGCGGCCAACGCATCGTCAAACTTGTAGTTGATCTCGTATTGGCCACAAGCGTCTTCGTGGTCAATCTGTTGCAACTCGAAGCCCAGTTGCGTCAGTGTGCTGCGCATCTCGTCAATGAACGCCCCATTGCGGTGAATCGCTTTCAGGTCGTAGGAGGGCTTGTCGAGTTGGTCCTGCGCATCGGCCACTTGCCAGCGTCCGCCATGCCCCTTTTTCAGCAAAAAGAACTCGGGCTCAATGCCGACCCACAACGTCCAGCCACGGCTCTTGATCTTTTCAAGCACGGACTTGAGCATTTGGCGTGAGCAGGTTGCCAGTGCCTCGCCGCCTGCAAAGCCATCGCACACCGCATGGGCCACGCCGGGCATGAACGGGAGCGCGCGCAGCGAGTCCACATTCACACGCCCGTAATACTCGCTGCGAGCGCCATAGCGCGGCAGCCCCGTTCCCCAGATGCTCGGGCCGGCAAAGCCTGCGCCCTGCTCCACCCACTCTTTGAGATTTTCTACCGGTACCAGCTTGCCTTTGGCAACGCCGTGGATATCGCAAAACTGGGTCAGAACGGAATGAATGCCTTGCGATTTCAGGCGGTCAATGGTTGGCTGGTAGGGATTCATAGGCAATCAGGCGAAAACTTGGTCGAGGATCTGCAGCGCCTCTTCAAACACGCTGTCTTCAATCGTGAGGGGGAACAGGAAGCGAATCACATTGCCGTACACGCCGCAGGTCAGCAGCAGCAGGCCTTTCTTGAGTGCTGCCTGTTGCATGGCCTTGGTCAGGTCTGCATCAGGTGC
>CANFNO010000351.1 GCA_947447845.1 Burkholderiales bacterium
CTCCCAGTGGGTGCATCGGTTGCGAGAAAAGGCGGGCTGGCAAAAGGCTGCAGTGGCACTGGCCAACAAGAATGCGCGCATTCTGTGGGCTGTGTTTGCACGCGGCCTGCCCTTTGATGCGCACCATGTGAGCGTGCGAGCGGTGATGGTGAGTGCCTAGCCGCCTAAAACAGTTTGGGTAACTGAGGAGACAGGTTTCTTGCAAGACGTAAATCGGAAGATGCAGTAAACAGGTCAGACCGGCAGCGGGAAAGCTCGACTTGCCCCCAGTGGCATTCAGGTAATGTCCACGTCCGACGAATGGAGCCCCGCTGAGCGGTTCGTATCTGGGTCCGCACCAGGATCAAAGATCAACGGTGCAACAAGACCGACAGTAGATGTGCAGTCTGTTCCTGGCTTACACACACCTTCAGTTCATGCAAGTGCAAGAAATACCGTCAACAAGGAAATCCAAACGCAAGCAGTTGCTTGACATCGCGGGAAGTCCCAGTAGGGGGGTAAGGGGCTGGGGGATGGGGGAGTAAAAAGGTGGGGGAGTAAAAAAACGCAAACGCAAAAAAACAAAAACTCAATGCGAAGTTGGCCGCAAAAGCCAAGCCGCCCTAGACCCAAAAGCAACAGCCGCCCCCACAGTCCAAAAAACAACAGAAACTCCCACGACCATCCCGGCAGTACCAAAAATCATCGGCATCAACACGCTAGAGAGATTGATGCTCATCAGCCGCAACCCCAGTGCCTGACCGTGCAACGCATGCGGCGTAATCTGGTGCAAAGTACTCATGATCATGGGCTGCACTGAGCCCAAGGCAAACCCCAGCAACACAGAACAAATTCCCATAGCCAACGGGGTATGCGTCAAGGGGTAAATACCAAAGAGCAGTGCCGTGATCAACATGGCGCAACTCACCACCACCCACTCCTTCAAATGGGCTGCCAGCAGCGGCATCACCACGCGTACACAGGTAGCGGCAACGGCAAAGCTACCCAAAATGGCGCCAATCACCGAGGCGCTGAACGCCCTCTCATGGCCCAACACGGGTACGACAAAGGTATGCACGTCCCAGCAACTTGAGAGCAACCAGTTCACCAGCAGCAAGCGGCGCATGCTGGGTTCGCGCAGCAGGTGCCAGACCTGAGGTTTGGGAATACCTTCGGGATGCAAGACGGGCGGTAGCTCCTGCGTGTGACGAATCCAAACCCATGCCGTCAGCGGCAGGAACGCCATAAACAAAAAGGCGAATCGAAAACCATTGGTGTCGGCTGCCGTACCGCCCATCCAGATTCCCGCATGGTCGATCAACAAACCGGCCATCACCGGCCCAAAAAAGTTGGACACCGCAGGCCCTATAGACAACCAGCTGAAAACCCGTTTGAGTTCAGTGGAATCATGCGCCGCACGACCCACGTGGCGCTGCAACGCAATCGATGCGGATCCAGTAGCGCCCCCCATACACAAGGCGCTGAGGCAAAGTACCTCAAAGCGAGGAAACAGCACGGCCAAAAAGGCACCGGTACTGGCAAAAATAAGAGCGATGCCCACCGGGCGCTTGAGTCCATGCTGGTCGGCGTAGCGCCCAGCCGGTATGGCCAGAAAAACCTGCATCAGGGAGTAAAGCGCAAGCAGGCATCCCACCGCCAAGGCGCCATAGCCCATCTTGAGAGCCAGCAACGGAGCCGCCATACGCGTTCCGGCCATGGCGGCATGCAAACAAATGTGACCGCATATCAGGCGAGCTAAAGCCCAGGATGACGCCTTAACGGGTGGCGCCTGCTCGCTCATCGCCCGCTGCCAGACTCCAACCCTGCATCGGGTTCCAGGTCCAGATCACGGTCGACTGCGATCAATGCCTGTGCTTGTGTGTCCGGCAGGGTCTCTACCTTCTTCAGGGCACGGTCCATGGCGCGGCTGCGCACCTGCGCGTTGTCCAGAGTCTTGAGCACAGTCTCGGTCTGCGCCTTGACCTTGGCCAGCACGTCACCGAACTTGCCAAACTCGTTCTTCACCGCGCCAAGCACCTGCCAGACTTCGGAACTGCGCTTCTCCAGCGCCAGGGTCCTGAAGCCCATCTGCAAGGAGCTAAGAATTGCCAGCAAAGTGGTGGGCCCAGCCAGCGTCACGCGGTGGTCACGCTGCAGGCTTTCCATCAGGCCAGGGCGGCGCAGCACCTCGGCATAAAGGCCCTCTGTGGGCAGAAACAGAATCGCGAAGTCGGTGGTGTGCGGCGGCTCCACATACTTCTCGTTCATGCTCTTGGCTTCCAGGCGAATACGCAATTCCAGTGCCTTAGCCGCGGCCTCGGCACCGAGCACATCCGCCCTGCCCTGCGCGTCCAACAGGCGCTCGTAATCTTCGTTGGGAAATTTCGCGTCAATCGGCAGCCACAGTGGCGCGCCGTTGTCTGATCGGCCGGGCAAGCGAATGGCAAAGTCCACCACATTTTTGCTGCCTGGAATGGTGGCCACTTGCGCCGCGTACTGGTCCGGCACAAACACCTGCTCCAGCAGGGCCTCCAGTTGCGCTTCGCCAAACATGCCGCGTGTCTTCACGTTGGTGAGCAGGTGCTTGAGATCGCCCACGCCCTGCGCCAGCGTTTGCATTTCACCCAGGCCCTTGTGCACTTGCTCCAGCCTCTCGGCCACTTGCTTGAAGCTCTCGCCCAGGCGGGCTTGCAAGGTGGACTGCAATTTCTCATCCACGGTGGCGCGCATTTCGTCGAGCTTGGCCGCGTTGGTGGTTTGTAGCTGCGCCAGTTGTGCTTCCAGCGTCTGGCGAATCTCGGACATACGGCGCGCGTTGGACTCGCTGACGTTGCCGAGTTGCAAAGTAAGGGTGTCGGACAAGGACTTTTGCAACAACGCGAGTTGCTGACCAAAGGCATCGATCTGGCTGTTCTGGGTGCGCGTGGCTTCAGCGCTTTGTTGGGTCAAGGTCTGCTGGAAAGTGGCCAGATTTTGTGTCAACTCCTGGCGGCCACCGCGCGACGATTCAGCAATTTCCTGGCGCAGTGCGCGCTCCAGGGCTTGGGTGTTGGTGGTTATCGCGGTAAGCAGGTTGCGCTGGGCCTCGGTCTGCTTTTCCTGTTGTTCCTGCTGCAGCGCCAGTGCGGCTTGTGCGTCGCCTTTGCGCGTGGCCATCCAGAGCAAAACGCCCGTGTTCAGCAACACCAGCGCTAGCGCAATCCAGGCCAGCAGAGAAATCATTTGCGGGTCTTGCACCTAAGCTCCCGTGCTGTTCAGCACTTCCGGGTTCAGCGGCGTCACGGCTTTTCCATGCACCAGAAAACCAATCAGGTTGTCCACCGCCAAGGCCGCCATGGCGCGGCGTGTGCCGATGGTGGCACTGGCAATATGCGGCGTCAGCACCACATTCGGCACGGTCAGCAGCGCGGGGTTTACCGTGGGCTCGCCCTCAAACACATCGAGCCCGGCAGCAGCAATTCGCTTGTCGCGCAGCGCCTCGGCCAGTGCCGCGTCGTCCACGATGCCGCCGCGCGCCAGGTTGATCAGCGTGGCGGTCGGCTTCATCAGCGCCAGTTCAGCCGCTCCAATCGCGTGGTGCGAACTTGCCGAATACGGCAACACCAGCATCACGTGGTCAGCCGTCTTCAGCAACTCTTCCTTGCCGACATAACGGGCGTTGAAGCTGGCCTCGGTGGCAGCGTCCAAGCGGGAGCGGTTGTGGTAAATCACGCGCATGCCAAAGCCCAGGGCGGCACGCCTTGCAATAGCCTGACCGATGCGGCCCATGCCCACAATGCCCAGCGTGGTGCCATGCACCTCAGCGCCAGCAAACAAGTCGTAGCTCCAGCGCGTCCATTTGCCGGCGCGCAGAAAGTGTTCGCTTTCAGTAACGCGGCGGGCGGTTGCCAGCAGCAGCGCAAAGCCGAAGTCGGCTGTGGTCTCGGTCAGCACGTCGGGTGCATTGGTGCCCAGCACGCCAGCGGCAGTCATGGCCGACAGGTCAAAATTGTTGTAACCCACCGACATATTGGCGCAGAGCTTGAGTTGGGGGCATTGCGCAAGCAGGTCCGCATTCACCCTCTCTGAGCCGGTCATAAAGACACCAACCTTGCCTTGCAGATGCTGAGCCAGCTCTTCGGCAGACCAGATCACATCGTCCTGGTTGGATTCAACAGCAAAGTGTTGGCTCAATTGCTCCAGCACTTCCGGAAAGATGGCACGGGCGATGAGGATGGCGGGCTTGGTCATGGTTACTGGGGTCTTGGGTTATTACGTGAAGTACGCTGAAAAACAAATAGGGCTGAGAAACGCTCAGCGC
>CANFNO010000352.1 GCA_947447845.1 Burkholderiales bacterium
CGTCGAGCTTGCGCAGGCGGGTATCGAGGTTGCCGCGCAGCGGCTCGATCTTCAGGTCCGGGCGCAAGGCACGCAGCAAGGCCATGCGGCGCAGGCTGGAGGTACCCACCGTTGCACCTTGCGGCAGATCCTGCAGCGTGGCGTATTTGGGCGAAACCCAGGCATCGCGCGGGTCTTCGCGTTCCATGACGCAAGCCAACTCGAAGCCGGGTGGCAGCTCCATCGGCACGTCTTTGAGCGAGTGCACGGCGAGGTCGGCCTTGCCCTCTTCCAGCGCCGTCTCCAACTCCTTGACAAACAGACCCTTGCCGCCCACTTTGCTCAGCGATCGGTCCAGAATCTGGTCACCCAAGGTGGTCATGCCCAAAAGGGTGACTTGGTGGCCCTGCTGCTCCAGAAGGGCTTTGACGTGGTTTGCTTGCCACAGAGCCAGGCGGCTCTCACGGGTGGCGATAGTGAAATGTTGCACTGCGGTAACCTATATGTAACGTGGAGTTCTTCTTGAATGCTAGCATGGACTCCCATGAAGAATACTAACCTTGCAGCCCCTGCCGCCACGCCTGCTGCCGCTGCCAGCAAGCGCAATAAAGACAACGAACGCCCCCTGGTAGAAGACATCCGCTTTCTGGGCCGGATTCTGGGCGACGTGATCCGCGAGCAGGAGGGCGAGGAAGCTTTCGACCTGATCGAGCAGATTCGAAAGCTCTCAGTAGCCTTCCGGCGCGATGCCGATCAAGAGGCTGACAAGGCGCTTAAAAAGCTGCTCAAAAGTTTGAGTGGCGACCAAACGGTGAGCGTGATCCGCGCTTTCACCTACTTCTCTCACCTGGCCAATCTGGCCGAAGACCGCCACCACATCCGCCGCCGTGCCGTGCACGAACGCGCAGGCGACACGCAAGAAGGCAGCATTGAAGTCGCCATGTCGCGCCTGCGCTGGGCCGGCATTTCACCACGCGTGATCTCGCAAACCCTGGCCCAAAGCTATGTGGCGCCAGTGCTAACCGCCCACCCCACCGAAGTGCAGCGCAAGAGCATTCTGGATGCCGAGCGTGACATCGCCCAGTTGCTGACCGCGCGCGACGACATCAAACAACGCTCGGCACCTTTTGAAGGCAAGAAGGACGCGCTAACGCCAAAAGAACTTGCCGCCAACGAAGCCCAGATGCGTGCCCGTGTCATGCAACTCTGGCAAACCCGGCTGCTTCGCTATAGCAAGCTCACCGTGGCGGACGAAATCGAGAATGCGCTGAGCTACTACGAATCGACTTTTCTGCGCGAAATCCCCAAGCTCTACGCCGAGCTGGAAGGCTTGCTGGGTACCCAACCGGTGCACACCTTTTTGCGCATGGGCCAGTGGATTGGCGGCGACCGCGATGGCAACCCCAACGTCAGTGCGCAAACGCTGGAATATGCGCTGCGCCGCCAAAGCGAAGTAGCGCTGCGCCACTACCTGACCGAGGTGCATTACCTGGGCGGTGAACTGTCCATATCCGCCCTGCTGAACAACTGCACGGCCGACATGTTGGCCCTGGCGGAGCGTTCGCCCGATACCAACGAGCACCGCAAGGATGAGCCCTACCGCCGCGCGCTGACCGGCGTGTACGCGCGCCTGGCCGCCACCCTGGAAAACCTCACCGGGACCACCGCCACACGCCACGCCGTGGCACCGCAAAACGCCTACGCCACGGCCGAAGATTTTGTGAGCGACCTGCGCGTTATCGAAGCCTCTCTCAAGGCCAACCACGGGGGCGACCTGATTGCCCAACGCCTGCACCCGCTGATCCGCGCGGTGGAAGTATTTGGTTTCCATCTGGCCACGGTGGACTTGCGCCAGAGCTCGGACAAGCACGAAGAAGTGGTCGCTGAACTGTTGGCCACGGCCCGCGTGGAATCCAGCTACCAGACACTGGACGAAGCGGGCAAGCGCCTGCTGCTGCTGCGCATGCTCAATGACGCGCGTCCCCTGCGCGTGCATGGCGCGAGCTACTCGGCCCATGCCAACGCCGAACTGGCCATCTTCACCATGGCCCAAAAGATGCGCTCGCAATTCGGCCATGAGGCCATCCGCCACTACATCATCAGCCACACCGAAACAGTAAGTGACTTGCTGGAAGTGCTGCTGCTGCAAAAGGAAGTCGGACTCATGCAAGGAACCCTGGACGACCAGGGCAAGGGCGACCTGATCGTGGTGCCCCTGTTTGAAACCATAGAAGACCTGCGCAATGCTGCGCCCATCATGCGTGACTTCTATGCCCTGCCGGGCGTGGCCGAGTTGGTCAAGCGCAGCGGCTCTGAGCAGGACATCATGCTGGGCTACTCCGACAGCAACAAGGACGGCGGCATCTTCACCAGCAACTGGGAGCTTTACCGCGCCGAGATCGCGCTGGTCGAACTATTTGACGAACTGGGCAAAGACCACAACATCAAACTGCGCATGTTCCACGGTCGTGGTGGCACAGTGGGACGGGGCGGCGGCCCAAGCTACCAGGCCATCCTGGCCCAACCCCCGGGCACCGTGCGTGGACAGATCCGACTCACCGAGCAGGGCGAAGTCATCGGCTCCAAGTACGCCAACCCGGAAATCGGTCGACGCAACCTCGAAACTTTGGTGGCCGCCACGCTGGAAGCCACGCTCTTGCAGCCCACCAAGTCGGCCACCAAAGCCTATCTGGATGCCGCTGCCGAGTTGTCGCAGCTCAGCATGTCGGCCTACCGCGCGCTGGTTTATGAGACTCCCGGATTTACCGAATACTTTTTCAGTTCGACTCCACTGCGCGAGATTGCCGAACTCAATATCGGTTCGCGTCCGGCCTCACGCAAAGCCACCCAAGCCATCGAAGACTTGCGCGCCATTCCCTGGGGCTTTAGCTGGGGCCAGTGCCGCCTGACGCTGCCCGGCTGGTTTGGCTTTGGCTCGGCGGTGAGTGCCTTTATCACTGGCGCCACACCGGCCCAAAGCAAGGAACGGCTTGCCCTGTTGCAAAAGATGTACAAGCAGTGGCCCTTCTTCAAGACGCTGCTTTCGAACATGGACATGGTGATGGCCAAAAGCGATTTGGCCCTGGCCTCACGCTATTCCGAACTGGTGGGTGACACCAAGCTGCGCAAGAAGATATTTACCGCGATTGAGGCCGAGTGGCATGCCACGGCGCAAGCGCTGGTGCAGATCACCGGTGAGAAGCAGCGCCTGGCCAATAACGCATCGCTGCAACGCTCGATCAAGCACCGCTTTCCTTATATCGATCCGCTGCACCACCTGCAGGTAGAACTGGTACGCCGTTACCGCGCCGGCATTGCCGACGAGCGCGTGCAGCGGGGGATTCACATCTCGATCAACGGGATTGCGGCGGGGCTGCGCAATACGGGTTGAGGACGCCTACCCAGTAATGCCACTGATAAAAACCATCACTCCAGCGGGTGCTCCAACGCCGATACACGTTGCGCCGTTTGAGTTAACCGTATTGAAAACCAGTGGGGTCGGAAAAGTGTACTGAGTCGTCTTTTGTGCTTCGACCGAAAAATACATATAAGGATCCGCACCACCAATTGCCTGCGTACTTTGTCCCTCTACACACTTGGTCGGATCACTTGCCACTGAGTTGAAAAAATTAAAGTACTGTGCTTGGTTGGTATTGTTGGTTATCAAAATCGATGTCACGCCGATCAGGCTCGCAGCTGAGCCTGTTGCCTGAGTGGTTCCATCACCATCAATTCTTCCGAAGAATGGATGTGAAGGAAAATTTGTCACTTGAATGGCTGGCATAGTTAGCTGACCATTAAGCTCAATGCAAGACACAATCCCTGCGCCGTATTCCGTGCAAGTACTGATCCATCCACGAGCACTCAGAGCAATGTTTTTCCATGCAGGTGCGGCAAAGTCAAGATGTCGGCTGTTGCGAAGTTAGTGCTGCTGGCGGTGACAGTAGCCGTCCCTGGATCGAACGGAAGCGAAAGAACGCAAACGGAGCTTCAAAGGCGTAAAGAGCGCATCGAGTCAAAGCACGAAGCCCTCTTATAAGAGACGAAAGCGAACCCGACTATCGAAACTTCACCAGCAGAAAGTCATTCTCGTAGTTCTGGTGATTTGTGACGACTTCGACAAGTTTGTTCAAACTAAAGGGCTTTACAAAGTAGGCGTTTGCCCCACTTTGCCTTGCCTCTTCAAAGGCTTTGTCATCAGTCAACCCGGACATCAAAATCACAAAGGTAGTTGCCAGTTCCGGATCTGATTTGACCAATTCGCAAGCATGAAAACCATTGATCGTTCCGGGCATAACA
>CANFNO010000353.1 GCA_947447845.1 Burkholderiales bacterium
AACAACGTGTTGCTGGACACGGGCTCCACCGGCTTGCGCCTGTTCGCCAGCCAGATCGACCCCGCGGTGGTGCTACCGCCGCACCGCATTGGTGATAGCAGCACCATCTCCGAATGTGCCCAATTTCTCAGCATGGTGGCCTGGGGATCGGTGCGCCAGGCCGATGTGGTGATGGGAGGCGAGCGGGCCGCTTCTGTTGCGATACAGCTCATGGATGCCAACTTCGCCCCGCTGCCCAGTGATTGCGGTGACGCACCGCTGGTCTCCACCAGCAACAGCAGTCGCACCAAGGCGCTGTATGCCAACGGCATTCTGGGCGTCGGCCTTTTTGTCAATGACGGCCAGATTTACTTCAACTGCTCCTCGCCCGATGCTTCGTGCCAGATCAGTCCGCGCATCAGCCAACAAGTGCAGAACCCGGTGCGCGGCTTCGCCGTGAACAACAACGGCATTGCCATCCAGTTACCCACCTTGTCAGAGCAGGGGGCCAACCGTGCCCAGGGCTATTTGATCTTCGGCGTGGGCACGCAGAGCAACAACCAGCTTGGCATGGCAAAGGTTGTGCCTGTGGATCGTTCGAGCGGCACCTTCACGACGGTTTACAAGGGGCGTGCCTTGAGCAACAGCTTGATCGACAGCGGCTCCAATGGCCTCTACTTTGACGATCCGCAGGTTTTTCCGGCCAGTTGCGTCCGCCCGGCGGGCTTCTATTGCTCCGACAGCACGCAGCACCTGTCCGCATCTATCGCACTGGCCACGTCCAGCGCACCGGTGGAGTTCCAGATAGCCAACGCCAACACGCTGTTTGCCCCGGGAACCAATCTGGCATTCAACAATCTGGGTGGCCCGGCAGGCGACAACTTTTTTGATTGGGGTCTGCCATTTTTCTTTGGCAGAACTGTCTTCACGGTGATCGAAGGCCAGCAAGTGGGCCTGGACTCGCCAACCCTATCGGGTCCGTTCCATGCTTTTAGCAATTGAGGTGGTCGAACTTGACGGTCACAGCTTGGTGCTATTCTTGTCTAAATGGCGAGATTCCCGAAAATACTGCTAAATCTGAAACCCAGGCGGCTGCTGCGCAGGCTGTTAGCCGCCGCATCCATCAGTCTTTTATGCGCTGAAGCCCTGGCCGCACTCGCGGGCGATCTGGCATCGGTAAGCAGCGACACCTTGGCCTTTGGCGCCAGCACCAGTCAAACTGCACTGGGTACGGCGACGGTCTATACCCAAACCCTTTCAAACGGCCTTTTGGTTCGCCAGTATGTGGACGCAATAGGCCTGGTGTTTGCCGTAGCTTGGGAGGGTCCGGTGCTGCCGGACTTTGAACGCTTGTTGGGGGCCGCATATCAGACCTACGCGGTGGCGGTGCGGCAGCAAAAGCGCGGTGTGACCATCCAGACTCCGGACCTTGTGATCGAGTCCGGCGGCATGATGCGCTCCTTTGCCGGACGCGCCTTTCTGCCCGCCAAATTGCCTTCCAACCTAACGGCTAAGGACATTCGCTAGTCAGCGCCTAAGCCTATGGTGAATTTGCCCGTTCGCGCCCGCTTCGATTTCCTCGCCTTGTGTTTGTCGGCGCTATTGAGCGCATGTGGCGGCGGTGCCAGCACGTCCAGCACAGTCATCAGTGGCAGTGGTGCTGTGGGGTTTCCGCAAAGCGCGGCGTCCCTGCGCGACCCCAATGTGATGGCCATTTCGGTAGAGTCAGGCCCGGGAAATAACGTCAACATTCCGTATGTGAGTGTCACGGTATGCAAGCCCGGAACCACCACGTGCAAGACCTTGGACCATATCCTGCTGGATACCGGCTCCACTGGATTGCGCATCTTTGCCAGCGTGCTGAATGCCGCGCCGGCACTGGCTTTGCCACCCCAACAAGTCGGAAGCAGTTCCACCATCACCGAATGCGCGCAGTTTCTCAATGCGGTGGCCTGGGGATCGGTCAAGCTGGCTGATGTGCGCTTGGGCGGCAAGACAGCTGCGTCAGTTCCGGTGCAAGTGCTGGAACCCAACCTGCCAACGGCACTCAGCAACAGCGCCCTTTGCGGCAGTGCGCCGGTCATGACCCAGCCCAGCTCGGTTGGTGCCAATGGCGTCTTGGGGCTTAGCCTGTTTGTCAACGACAAGCAACGCTATTTCGACTGCGTCAGTCCAAGCAGTAGGTGCTCCATTGCAATCGCGCCCGGCCTGCAGGTGCAAAACCCGGTCGCTCTGTTTGACAGTGACAGCAACGGCGTCAGTGATAACAACGGCGTACTGGTGCAACTCCCCGCACTGACTAGCAACGGTGCCAGATCAGCCAATGGCTACCTGGTGTTCGGGGTTGACACGCGAGACAACAACCGCCTGGGCTCCGCCAACGTGGTTCCCGTCAATCCGTTCAGCGGCTTCTTCAGCACCGCAATAAATGGAATATCGCGCGACAACAGCTTCATAGATAGCGGCTCCAACGGCCTATTTTTCAACGATCCGTTGACCAACTCGCCCCTATCCACCAGTTGCAACACCGCGTCTTTCGGCTTCTATTGCCCGGTGCTGACACAGAACATGACCGCCAGCATTCAGCTTGCGCGAACCAGCGTCGATGTAAAGTTTTCCATCGTCAACGCGGACAGTCTTGTCCAAAGCGGCAATTACGCCTTCAACACCCTGGGTGGAAAATTCGACAACGCGTCATTTGACTGGGGCCTGCCTTTCTTTTTTGGCCGCTCGGTCTTCACCGTGATTGAAGGTCATCCCGTGGGCACACTTACCGGCCCCTTCTACGCCTTCACCAACTAAAGCCTGCAGAGCCATGTTGCCAGTCGCCATCGTCCAGCATGACGTCGCTGACGGCCCAAGCTACTTTGCCACTTGGCTGAGCGCGCAGGGCCTGGATTTTGAGGTGTTCCCCATGTTTGACGCGGGCGTGTTGCCCGCCGACCTGTCGGCATTTAGCGGCTTGTGCCTGCTCGGCGGCCCCATGAGCGCCAACGATCCACTGGCCTATTACCCGCACCTGTTGGAACTGGTGGGTGAAGCAGTGCAGAACAGGACACCGGTGATAGGCCACTGCCTGGGCGGCCAGTTGCTAAGCCGTGCGCTCGGTGGCACTGTGCAGTCTTCAGAACATATCGAGATAGGCTGGAGCGTGCCGGAGCCAATGCATGCACAGGCTATCGACTGGTTCGGCGCAGGGCCACTTCAGCTTTTTCAGTGGCATGGCGAGTCCTTCAGCATTCCTGCAGGGGCAACGCAGTTGCTAAAAGGCAGGCTCTGTACCAACCAGGCCTATGTGATGGATGACATCCATCTGGGCATGCAATTTCACTGCGAAGTGGACCTGCCCAAGCTCAACTGTTGGCTGGAGTTAGGGGCAGATGAAATACGCCGAAGTGCCTCTCCCGGCGTGCAGCAGAGTGACGCGATACGGCTCAGCCTGGAAGCCGATATCGCGCGCAGCCAGCGAATTGCCGACCGCATTTACACGCGCTGGGCCAAGGGATTGCGGCGCCGCACCTAAAGTGATTCAGGTCCAGAGGTCCAGCGGCGGATCGGCTACTACCGCTTGCAGGATGTCAGTGCGTGAGACAAAGCCGATAACACTGTCCTGCTCATCCACCACCGGAAGACCCGGCAAACCGGTATCAAGCAGGACGCGCGCCAGTCGACGGATATCGGTCTCGGGGGCCACGCTGGGCACCGGCGTCCACATCAAATCTGCCACGCTTTGGGCCAGCAGGGCCTGCCATGCCAGTACATGGGTTCGGGGACCGGGCAAGCGGTCGGCGCGCATCAATTCGGCGCGCGTCAACAGCCCGACCAATCGACCCGTAACGTCTACCACCGGCGCCTGACCCAGCTGGTGTTCCGCCAAAAGGCCCCATGCCTGTGCCACCGTGGAACTTTCCAGCAGGGTGATGGCTCCAGGATTCATGATGTCGCGCACCAGCATCAAGGGATGACGTGGACGCTGGCTGTTTGCAGCCTGTGCGTAGGCAACCATGGCATCCCGATGAGGCACATCGGGTGCCGGGAGGTTTAGGTTTTTCGGTGCACTGCTGTGCTGTGCCATCAGGGAGACAAAGTTGTCCAGTGCCTCGCGCCCCACACCGGCCACCCGTTGCGTGCGGCTCAATGCCGAGGTCGGTCCGATCTTGCGCAGATCCTCCATCGAACCCCGGAACAAACGCCCTGCTTTGCCATATACCGAGAACATGGTTGCCCCTTTTTGCTTGTCGATTTATCGGCCCCAAAGGGCGCGCGGCGCTCAGGGCTGATTGGACAGGAAAAGGG
>CANFNO010000354.1 GCA_947447845.1 Burkholderiales bacterium
GCCCTGATGCCAAACACGACTTCTTTCAGCGTTGCGGCTACCTTGCCCATGTCAACGCTGGCCGCATGGTCTGCCATAGATGTGGCAGGGTTGCAGTCCGGCCAGCACGTGCTGGTTCATGGTGGCGCCGGTGGAGTGGGCTCCATGGCAATTCAGTTGGCAAGACTTAGGGGCGCAATCGTTACAACCACGGTGTCCGCCAATGACATGGTGCTGGCCCGCACGTTGGGCGCGGATGAAGTCATCGACTACAGAAACATGAATCTTGCCGATCACAGTCTGCACTTTGACGCCATTGTGGACACCGTCGGCGGCGCCATACAAGAGGCCTCTTGGGGAACCCTAAAGCAGGGAGGCATTATGGTGACACTGACACAGCCAGCGCCACGTGGCGTGGCCGAGGCAGCAGGCGTGCGCACGACACAGGTAATGACTAAGCCAAGTGGGGAGGTGCTAAAGGAGATTGCCATGCTGATTGATGCGGGCCAACTTCAGCCATCGCCATGTCACAGTTTCCCGCTGAGCGAAGCTGCCAGTGTCCACGAGCGCGGGGAAGCGACGGGCCTTAAAGGTAGAACGGCGCTTCATATCTTCCCAGCTTGAGCGGCTGCAAATGACTTCTGTTTCGCAGGAGCAGGCGCAAACGGTGGCGCCACGGTATGGGCTGCCAACGACCGCACCGGCAGAAACTGATGAGCGCGGCGAGACATTTGATGTGTGGGTTGTCAGACGTTCGTTCGCGCTTATGGCTCCGGTTTGCAGAATGGGCTTGGTCGTTGTGTTGGTTTTTCTGATCGTTGCCGACCCTGCATATTACTTCCTGGATCTGTGGAGTCCTGCTGTGCCGCTTGGCTACCTGGTGGCATGGCATGCTGTTATCGCCGTGCTATTTATTGCCTGCATGTTAGTCAGCCGCCGCGCAGCGATGCATACCGCGCGTCTGCGCATTTTGCAGATTTTTTTCAGCACATCAGCCTTGATGTTCATCTGGTTTGGCGTGACTTCCTGGCTTGCCACGGGCGATCTCTCCATCGTGGCCATTGCGCAGTTGTTGATGGCTGCCATCTTTACCCTGCCGGGGCCATTTCGACGTTGGATCTACGGTCTGCAAGTTCTCGCAATGGGACTTCTGTTGGCATGGCTGGACTCCAGCGGCAAGTTCTTGGGCCAAATGCACTTTGTCAATTTATTGGTCATTGCCGGAGTGGCCTATGTGATTGACGGATACATGCTCAGAAACGCCAGGAAGCTGTTTTCGCAGCAATGCCAGGTTGCTCATGAGCGCAAGCGCGCAGACACCGTTCTTTACAACACGCTGCCTTTGGCTATTGCAAATGAACTCAAAGCCCACCATTGCGTGAAAGCCCAAAGCCATCCCGCCATGACCATCCTTTTTGCCGACATAGTGGGATTTACCGAGTTCTCCGCTACGCGGTCACCTGATGAGGTGCTGTCGGTCTTGAGTGACCTCTTCTCGGAAATGGACACGCTGATCGACACAAACCAGGTCGAGAAAATTAAAACGATTGGGGACGCCTACATGGCGGTCAGCAAAGACAGTCCGGAGGCGCTGGCCCAACTTGCCATCTCCATGCACGGCATGATTGCGAAGTACAACGTCGCACGGGGTTTCCAGTTTTCCCTGCGTATTGGCATGCATTGTGGGCCGACCATCGCTGGGGTGATCGGACAAAAACGCTTCCTGTACGACGTCTGGAGTGATGCCGTCAATCTGGCCGCCCGGATGGAATCCACCGGGGTACCTGGTCGAATACAGACCAGCCAGGCCATATTCCAACGCCTGCACCCAAGGTTTGACTTTGAAGAACGCGGACTTGTCAGCGTCAAGGGGAAGGGACTGGTTCGCACCTACTACCTTCTGGGCGAACCAGGTCTTGATTCCAACTTGAAAGTCGCGTGATAGCATTGCGCTTCCCTTTACACAGCCTCTGGATACACACCATGAACCGCTGCAACGCATGTTTCTCTTCGCTGCCAAGCCGGCGCCAACTTCTACTTGGCATATTGGCAGCCACCTTGCTCGGCCAATTCGCCCCGGCCAGTGCCCAAATCAACGTCCGCCCGTTTCCACCGAATGCGCAACGCGCTGTCATGGCAGTCACTTACCCGCCGATCATCCAGCTTAATGGCAGACCAGAGCGTCTCTCGCCAGGTGCTCGCATCCGTGGGCAGAACAATCTTCTGCAACTATCTGGCAGTCTGGTCGGGCAAAACCTGCTGGTGAACTTTGTGCGCAGTCCTTCGGGTGAGGTACATGAAGTCTGGATCCTCACCGAGGCTGAGGCCGCACTCAAGCCGCCCTCGCAACCCTAGACCTGCACGCTGCTGCTCAGGCTTGCGCTCATTGCCGCACGCAAGGTGGGCAAACCATTTCAGGCTGATCGCCCTTTGGTGATTCTCCGCAACTTCTTTTGCAAAATTTAAACATGTCCAAAAAAGTCTTTATCAAAACCTTCGGCTGCCAAATGAACGAGTACGACTCCGACAAGATGGCTGATGTTCTCGGTGCAGCCCAGGGTTATGTGCCCACACAAAACGTCGAAGAAGCCGACCTGATTCTGTTCAACACCTGTTCAGTGCGCGAAAAGGCACAGGAGAAAGTGTTCTCCGATTTGGGCCGCATCAAGCACCTGAAAAAGAAGGGCGTACAGATTGGCGTGGGTGGCTGCGTGGCCAGCCAGGAGGGCGCTGCCATCATCGCGCGCGCGCCCTATGTTGACGTGGTGTTCGGGCCGCAAACCCTGCACCGCCTGCCGGAAATGCTGGCTGCACGCAAAGCTCTGAACAAACCGCAAGTGGACATCAGCTTCCCCGAGATCGAAAAGTTTGACCACCTGCCTCCCGCAAAGGTGGACGGAGCCTCTGCCTTTGTGAGCATCATGGAAGGCTGCAGCAAGTACTGCTCGTATTGCGTCGTGCCCTACACGCGCGGTGAAGAGGTAAGCCGCCCATTTGAAGATGTGCTGGTAGAAGTGGCCGGTCTGGCCGACCAGGGAGTGAAGGAAATCACCTTGTTAGGCCAGAACGTCAACGCCTGGCGTGCGCCGATGGGTAAGACTTCCGAAGTGGCCGACTTCGCCACCCTGCTGGAGTACGTGGCCGATATTCCCGGCATTGAGCGCCTGCGTTTCACCACCAGCCACCCCAACGAGTTCACCCCGGCGCTGATTGCCGCGTATGACAAGCTTCCCAAGCTAGTGAGCCACTTGCATTTGCCGGTTCAACACGGCAGCGACCGTATTCTGATGGCCATGAAGCG
The DNA here is from genome assembly GCA_947447845.1 of Burkholderiales bacterium. The sequence goes on from CANFNO010000354.1 coordinate 3,281, forward strand.
TGGCTACACCGCTATGGAATACAAGAGCACCGTGCGCAAGCTGCGCGCGATTCGCCCGGACATGGCCATCAGCAGCGATTTCATCGTCGGATTCCCAGGCGAGACTGAAGAAGATTTCGACAAGATGATGAAGCTGATTGACGACGTGGGCTTTGACAACTCGTTCAGCTTCATCTTCAGCCCTCGCCCCGGAACACCGGCGGCCAATCTGCAAGACGACACGCCGCACGAGGTCAAGCTGCGCCGCCTGCAGCATCTTCAAAGCGTGATCAATGGCAACATCACGCGCATCAGCGAGAGCCGTCTGGGCAGCGTACAGCGATTGCTGGTCGAAGGCGCCTCCAAGCGCGACAGTGGCGAATTGATGGGTCGCACCGAATGCAACCGCGTGGTCAACTTTGCCGGCCAGCCCAGGTTGATGGGCCAGATGGTGGACGTGAAGATTACCGAGACGCGCAGCTATACGCTGCGCGGTGAAGTGTTGACGGCCTAAAAAGGCATCTTGGGCATGCCCTTCATGCCCCCCAGGCGCTTCATCATTTTCATCATGCCGCCGCCCTTCATCTTCTTCATCATGTCCTGCATCTGCTCAAACTCCTTGAGCATGCGGTTGACTTCCTGCACATGCACTCCGGCGCCACCGGCGATGCGGCGCTTGCGCGTGGCCTTGATGAGTTCGGGCTTGCGGCGCTCCAGTGGCGTCATGCTGTGGATGATGCCTTCCTTGCGTTTGATGTCTTTTTCAGCCTTGTCCATATCCACCTGACCGGCCTTGGCCGCCATGGCGGCGGGCAGTTTGTCCATCAGGCTGGAGAGCCCGCCCATCTGCTTCATCTGCTGGATTTGGGCCAGAAAATCATTCAGGTCAAAGCTGGCGCCGCTCTTGACCTTGGCGGCCAGCTTTTGTGCCGCCTCCATGTTGACTCCGGAGGTGACTTGCTCCACCAGAGCCACGATGTCGCCCATGCCCAGAATGCGCCCGGCA
>CANFNO010000355.1 GCA_947447845.1 Burkholderiales bacterium
ATCGCGCACCAGCCAGTAAGCACAAGACAGCCCGACAAAACCGGCTCCGATCACCGCGACATTCGCCATGGTTTCTTTCAATGGGAGTGCGCCCGCGTGGGGCGCTCAAAAAAAAGGGCAGCAGCCATTACAGCCACTGCCCGCTTAAGCATTCTCAAGCACGCTTAGAGACGCTTAGACACGCTTGCGCGGGAATGCCTTATTGCAAAGGAACTGGTGCGCCAGCCTTGAAGCCGTAGACAGTGATTGGCGCCTTTTGCAGGTTGCCCTTATCGTCATACGCGTAGGTGGTCACGATGCCCTTGTAGCTGCCCTTGTGCAACTCAGCGCTGACCTTGTTGGAGTCCACCGTGCCGAGCTTCGCCATGGTGGTTGCCAGGAACATGGTCTGGTCATAGAAGGATGCGGCATAGGCATCCGGGTCCTGGTTGAAGCGCTTCTTGTAGGCTTCCTTGAAGGCCGGGCCTGCAGCTACCTTGTCCAGAATCGCGCCACCTTGTGCGCAGAACACGGTGTCGTTCACGGCATCACCACCGAGCTTGCCGGTTTCAGTTACGCAGATCGCATCACCGCCCAGCAATTTGGATTTGATGCCCAGACCCTTCAACTGCTTGACCATGGGGCCAGCCTGACCGGCATAGCCACCGTAAAAAATCACATCAGGGTTCTTGGCCTTCATGTTGGTCAGGATGGCATTGAAATCGGTCGATTGCTTGGTGGTGTATTCCTGGCCAACGATGGTCAGACCCTGGACCTTGGCTTCTTTGATGAACTCGTCCGCCAGACCCTGACCGAAAGCGGTGCGGTCGTCAATGACGCCGGCCGTCTTGGCCTTCATGGTGCCAAAGGCGTATTGGGCCATCTTGGTGCCGATCAAATCGTCACCGGCAATGATACGGAACACGCTCTTGTAACCACCCATGGTGACCTTGGGGTTGCTGCCCACGGTGGACAGAATGGCATCGCCTTCGTTGTAAATTTTGGAAGCAGGAATGGCCACGCCCGAGCAATAGGGGCCATTCACGAACTTGATACCGGCGTCCACCATCTTCTGAGCCACAGCCACACCGGCTTTGGGATCGCACTGGTCGTCTTCGGACACCAACTCAAGCTTCAGCGTTTTACCGCCAACCATCATCTTCTTGGCATTGATGTCGTCCACGGCCATACGTGTACCGTTTTCATTGTCCTTACCGGCAAAGGCATCACCGCCGGAAAGTGGGCCGGTCTGGCCGATCTTGACGACCAGATCTTCTGCTTGTGCGGTGCCGATGGCAGCCATGGACAGGGCCATTGCAGCAATGGACAGGGGGAGTAGTTTGGATTTGAATTTCATGATGGCTAACTTTCTTTTAGATAGGTGAAACAGATCACAGGACAGGTGCACGCAAGATGCAGGCCTGAAACAAAACGCGAATACCGAGGTTTAGGGGGTCAATAATCTCCAACGTGGTGATGTGAAAAAACGGTGTCTGGAAAATAGCGCATTCCCGGTGCATGGGCTTGCGTGTTAACCCTTAAATCGTGCATTTACTTGGTGCCCGTTTGACAAAGCCCAAGTCGACACGTTTGCGCAATGAAACAAGGAAAGGTCGCTCCATGAAAAGTTCAAAAGTTATCCATGTCGTCAGCTGTCACGCAGCCGGTGAAGTGGGGGATGTCATCGTCGGTGGCGTGGCCCCACCGCCGGGCGAAACCATCTGGGAGCAGTCCCGTTTTATTGCGCGCGACGAGACTTTGCGCAACTTCATGCTGAACGAGCCACGGGGTGGCGTATTCCGCCACGTCAACCTGTTGGTGCCGCCCAAAAACCCGTTGGCGCAGATGGGCTGGATCATCATGGAGCCCTGCGACACGCCGCCCATGTCGGGCTCCAATTCGATCTGTGTCGCCACCGTCTTGCTGGAGACCGGCATCATCCCCATGACCGAACCGGTGACACGTATGGTGTTGGAGCCGCCTGGCGGCCTGATCGAAGTTACCGCCACCTGCAAAGACGGCAAGGCCGAGCGCATCGCAGTGCGAAACGTGCCCTCGTTTGCAGCCAAACTGGATTCGCATCTGGAGGTTGCGGGCCTGGGTACTTTGGTAGTCGACACGGCTTATGGTGGCGACAGCTTCGTGATTGTCGATGCACCCAAGCTGGGCTTTGCGATACGCCCAGACGAGGCGCGAGACATTGCCGAGATGGGCATGAAAATCACCCAGGCAGCCACCGAACAACTGGGCTTTGTGCATCCCACCAATCCGGACTGGAAGCACATTTCGTTTTGCCAGTTCGCCGGGCCATTGACGCTCGAGAACAACGTCTGGACCGGTGCCAACGCAGTAGCCATTCGCCCCGGAAAGATAGACCGCAGCCCCACCGGAACCGGCTGCTCCGCGCGCATGGCGGTGCTCCACGCCAAAGGGCTGATGCAGGTGGGAGACCGCTACCTGGCGCGCTCCATCATCGACAGCGAGTTTGCCTGCCACATCGACTCGGAAGTGACGATCGGCGACCGCCGGGGCATCCTGCCGGTGATCTCGGGCACGGCCTGGATTACCGGAACGCACCAGCACACCCTGGACCCTAGCGACCCCTATCCCCAGGGCTATCGTTTATCCGACACCTGGCCGATGCCCAAGCAGGGTTGAAGCAATTTGCCTGAGGGCCATATTGGCAGGCCCCAGCCTTGGCTTACGAATTGACGATGTACTGACGCAAATCAGTGCAAAAACGCGTATCTGTGGTAAAAAATTGATGTTTGTCACGCTCTCAGCCATAAAACCAACTAACGATAGGCGCACTATGAGTCAAAACAACGATGGTCTTGAAGCGCTGCTCAAGCGCCACCACCACGCACCGCACCGCCTGGTACAGGTATTGCGCGAGGTCCAAGCCGAGCAACATTGGTTACCTCGCACCGCTCTCAGCCAGATAGCCGACGCTTTGCACCTGCCACTGGCCCACGTAGAAGGTGTAGCAGGCTTTTACCGCTTCTTCCACACCCAACCGGTAGGCCAGTATCGCGTGCTGTTCAGTGACAACGTCACTGACCGCATGCTGGGCAGCGAGGCGCTGATGCATGCCCTATGCCACCGCCTTAAAGTGCAGCCCGGCGTGATGCGTCACGATGGCCGCGTCAGCGTGGCAGCCACTTCCTGCACCGGGATGTGCGATCAAGGCCCCGCCCTGTTGATCAACCACCAGCATTTGGTTACGCGCCTCACCCCGGCGCGCATTGAACACATGGCGGCGCTGATTGAAGCGCAGGTTCCGATTGATCAATGGCCGGATGAATGGTCGCGCGTGGATGACCAGATCCGCCTGGCCGACATCAAGCTCGGTGCGCAGCCTGCGCCCGGTCAGGGTATTGCCGCAGCGATTGCACGCGGGCCGCAAGGCATGCTTGACGACATCAAGCGCTCCAAGTTACGCGGTCGCGGCGGTGCCGGTTTTGCCACCGGTACCAAGTGGCAGTTGTGCCGCAACTTCCCCGGTCAGACGCATTACGTGGTGTGCAACGCCGACGAGGGCGAGCCCGGCACCTTCAAAGACCGGGTGCTGCTCACCAGCTTTGCGGACACGGTGTTTGAAGGCATGACCATCGCAGCGTTGGTGGTCGGTGCGCGCCAGGGCCTGATGTACCTGCGTGGTGAGTACCGTTACCTGCTGGAGCCGCTGCAAGCGGTGCTGCAGCGCCGCCGCGAGCAGCATCTGCTGGGCAAGTCGATTCAAGGCCTGGGTGGCTTTGACTTTGACATTGAAATCCATGTGGGCGCCGGGGCCTATGTCTGCGGGGAAGAGTCCGCGCTGATCGAGTCGCTGGAGGGCAAACGCGGCACCCCGCGCATTCGCCCGCCATTCCCGGTGGAAGCGGGCTATCTGGGACAACCGACCACCGTCAACAACGTGGAAACATTTGCTGCCGCTACCCACATTGCGGTGCACGGCGGCGATTGGTGGGTCAAGATTGGCACACCGCAAAGCACCGGCACCAAAATCCATTCGGTAAGCGGCGACTGCGAACGCCCCGGTCTGTACGAGTACCCGTTTGGCACGCGCGTAGGCCGCATTCTGGAAGACTGCGGTGCCACCAATACGCAGGCGGTTCAGGTCGGTGGACCCAGCGGCGTATGCCTGTCGCCGCTGGAATTTGGCCGCCGCATCGGCTTTGAGGATGTGCCCACGGCGGGCGCCTTCATGGTGTTCGATCGCACCCGCGACATGTTCGAAGTGGCACGCAACTTTGCCCAGTTCTTTGCCCATGA
>CANFNO010000356.1 GCA_947447845.1 Burkholderiales bacterium
GGGAATGTGCAGGCGTAGCAAGGCGCATCCACCACGCGCGTGTCATAGACGCTGATTTGGCCATCGAACTGGATAGCCGCGCCTGACACCAGAGGCTTGCCGTACTTGACGCAGGCTGCATTCACGGCGTGGCGGGTTTTGAAGTTGTCGCAGCAGTCCAGCACCACGTCTGATTGCTGTACCAAGGTCTCAAGGGATTTGGCATCGGCCCGGATTTGCAAAGCGTGAACCTGGACTATCGGATTCAAATCCTGCAGGGTCCGCTTGAGCGACTCGACCTTGGGACGACCCACCGAATCCGTGCGGTGCGCAATCTGGCGTTGCAGGTTGGTGAGGTCCACCGTGTCGTGGTCGGTAACGGTAATGGTGCCGACGCCGGCTGCAGCAAGGTACATGGCGACCGGGGAGCCCAGGCCGCCCGCGCCTATCACCAGCGCGTGGCAGGACAGGATCCGTTCCTGGCCTTCAATCCCGATTTCATTCAGCAGGATGTGGCGCGAGTAGCGCAGCAGTTCGTCATCCTGCATGCTTGCGGCCTACTCTTCCTTCTTCTCTTCCTTGCGCTCAACCAAGGTCTTGCTCACCTGTACAGGCTTTCCCTTGAGCTGGTTGATGGCCTGCATCAGCTGGAAATCTTTGTCGGAACCGTACTCAGGTGGCTTGCGCTCGCTCGGGGGCTTGCGCGACTCTTCTTCCAGCCGCTTGATCGCTTCATCGCGCAGCTTTTCGCGTTCCGGATCTTTCTTTTCTTCGCCTTGGCCGCTGGTCAGGTGCTTGTCGTAGTCGGCTTCGCGCATGCGCAGGACGGCGAAGGGGCTGCCTTCCAACGTCTCATCGACCATCACGTCAGGCACGATGCCCTTGGCCTGAATGGAGCGGCCGCTGGGCGTGTAGTAACGCGAGGTTGTGATCTTCAGGCCGGTATCGGGTCCGAGCGCGCGAAAGGTTTGCACAGAGCCTTTGCCGAAAGTCTGGCTGCCCATCAATGTTGCGCGCTTGTGGTCTTGCAGAGCGCCAGCGACGATCTCGCTAGCGGATGCAGATCCTTCGTTGACCAGCACGATCAAAGGAACCCTCTTCAAATCTTTCGGCAGGGTGCTGATGGCCTCAGCCCCCGGTACGCCACGGAAGTCTTCCAGACTGGCTTTGAGCGTTTGTTTGCTTTCTGATGTCTGTCCATTGGTTGAAACCACGGTTACGTCAGATGGCAAGAAGGCGGACGAAATGGCAACAGCCGCGTTTAGCAAACCGCCCGGATCATTGCGCAGGTCCAGCACAAAGCCTTTGATGTTGGGATCCTGGTGGTATATCTCGTTAACCTTCTTGACGAAGTCATCCACGGTACGTTCCTGGAACTGGTTAAGACGCACCCAGGCGTAGCCCGGTTCGACCAGTTTGCCGCGCACGGATTGTTGCTTGATCTCTTCGCGGATGATGGTTACCGGGAAGGTGCGGTTCTCATCCTTACGGTAAATGGTGAGCAGAACCTTGGTGGCGGGTTCACCCCGCATGCGCTTCACCGCTTCATTTAGCGTCAGGCCTTTGACGGCAGTTTCATCGATTTTGGTGATTAGATCGTTGGGCTTGAGACCGGCACGGAATGCCGGCGAACCTTCAATGGGAGACACTACTTTGACCAGACCGTCTTCCTGGGTAATTTCAATGCCCACGCCAACAAATTTGCCGGAAGTTCCTTCTTTGAATTCCTTGAAGGATTTCTTGTCGAAGAATTGTGAATGCGGGTCCAAGCTGGAAACCATGCCGGCAATTGCATCGGTAATGAGCTTTTTCTCGTCCACCGGTTCCACATAATCGCTTTTGATCATGCCGAAAACGGCAGCGAGTTGCTGCAGTTCTTCCAGTGGAAGGGGCGCGAGCGCGCTGCGTGCCACGGTCTGCAATGAAACCGTGGTCAGTGCGCCGGCAAGCGCACCCACTGCAATCCATCCGGTGATTTTCAATTTTTGACCCATATATATTCCTGTATTTTGTCAATATACACCGTGAGCCACTACCGGTGATGCCATGGCTTAACAGCCTACATTTTCACGGGCCTAATTTGCTTAAGCTTTACCTTGTGAGGCAACTGCCGCAGCAGCTTTGGCTGCAGCTTCAGCGTCACCCAGGTAGTAATTGCGGATCGGCTTCAGGTTTTCATCCAACTCATAGACCAGCGGAATGCCGTTGGGGATATTGACCCCGACGATGGCGTCGTCGGCAATATTGTCCAAATACTTCACCAGTGCGCGAATGGAATTGCCGTGTGCAGCAATCACAATTTTTTTGCCTGCTTTGATGGCCGGTGCCACCGATTCATTCCAGAAGGGCATGACGCGCGCCACGGTGTCCTTCAGACACTCGGTGAGCGGGACCTGATCCGGCTGCAACTTGGCATAGCGCAAGTCCGAGCGCTCGCATCGCGGGTCGGTCGCTTCTAGCGAAGGCGGCGGTGTGTCGTAGCTGCGGCGCCAGACCAGTACCTGAGCCTCACCATATTGCTTGGCCATATCGGCCTTGTTCAGTCCCTGCAGCGCGCCGTAATGGCGTTCATTGAGGCGCCATGAGTGCACGACTGGCAGCCAGGTGCGATCCATTTCGTCCAGGCAGTGCCACAAGGTACGGGTGGCACGCTTGAGCACGCTGGTATAGGCAAGGTCAAACTCATAGCCCTCAGCCTTGAGCAACCGACCGGCATTTTTTGCCTGCTCCACCCCGGTGGGCGTAAGGTCCACATCGGTCCAGCCGGTAAAGCGGTTTTCGAGATTCCAGGTGGATTCGCCGTGGCGAACAAGAACGAGTTTGTGCATGGTGGTGGGACTCAAATCGGGGATGAATAGCCGGAGCTCAACAAGGACCGGCCCTCCATTCTAAAATGGCAGGCTAAGTCTTTCGCAGTTGCGAAGGTACGAACTAGGAACAAAGTAGAAATTTATGAGCTTTATCGTTAATAACTGGATGTTGATCTCCATTGCCCTGGTCTCTGGCGGCCTGTTGTTGTGGCCTGTCATTCAAGGCGCGGCCACGGCCGGACTGACGCCCGCGGCTGCAGTGCAACTGATCAACCGCGAAAAAGCTGTCGTGGTGGATGTGTGCGAAACCAATGAATTTTCCGCTGGCCACGTCACCGGCGCCAAGAATATTCCCTTGGGTGAACTGGAAGCCAAGTTGACGAACTCGGTGAAGAACAAGACCTTGCCTCTGATTTTGGTGTGTCAGAGCGGCGCCCGTTCCGGTCGCGCATTGGCCATTGCCAAGAAGTTGGGCTACGAACAGGCACAAAGCCTGGGCGGTGGTCTTGCAGCTTGGCGTGCTGCCAATCTGCCAGTCGAAAAATCCTGATATTTCCCCACGCACAAGGAAGCCCCATGCAAGCCGTCAAGATGTACACCACTGCTGTCTGCCCTTATTGCGTGCAGGCCAAACGCCTGCTGCTATCCAAGGGCGTTTCGAGCATTGAAGAAATTCGCGTAGATGCCAATCCGCAAGAGCGCTTGAAGATGATGGAAATCACCGGTCGACGCACCGTGCCACAGATATTTATTGGCGAAACCCATGTTGGTGGATGTGACGATCTGGTCGCATTGGACGGCAACGGCGGGCTGCTGCCGATGCTTCACGCGGCCTGAGATAATCTCGCCCGAAAGCCCTTTTTTCAGCTCGCGCCCTTTACCCTTGCGGGCATCGTTTTACTTTGAAAGAATTTCTCATGGCAGACCAAGAACCAGTATTTCAGATCCAACGCGTATACCTCAAAGAGGCTTCGTTGGAGCAACCCAATTCGCCTTCGATCCTGCTCGAGCAAGAGCAACCCTCGGTGGACATCCAGTTGGGCGTGGCCGCTTCTCCCGTTGCTGAAGGAATTTACGAAGTCAGCGTAACGGCTACCGTGCACACCAAGATCAAGGATAAAACTGTGTTTCTGGTGGAAGCGAAGCAGGCCGGTATTTTTGAAATCCGTAACCTGGAAGATGAGCAACTCAGCCAGATCATGGGCATTGCCTGTCCACAAATCGTTTACCCGTACCTGCGCGGAAACGTAGCGGATTTGGTGCAGCGCGCCGGTTTCCCGCCTGTGCACCTTTCGGAAATCAACTTCCAAGCCATGTTTGAGCAACAACGCGCCGAATCGGCAGCAGCGCCTGCTGGCACGCTGACGCAGTAAGTCCGTTGGCATGCGGGTCACCCCGCATGCCTAGAGGCCTTCCATGAAGATATTTGTGCTCGGAGCAGGGGCCTGGGGAACGGCCCTGGCA
>CANFNO010000357.1 GCA_947447845.1 Burkholderiales bacterium
CTTTGATCCAGGCCAGCACCTCGTCTTTGGCCATCACATTCTTGCGGTAGCCGGTGTACAAGTCTTCAAGGCGCAGCTCGCGGTGACCCCGGGCGCTCATCAGCACCACGTTGGCACCCAGCGCAATCAACAGCGGCATCGAGTCGCCAATCGGCGAGCCGTTGGCCACGTTGCCGCCCAGCGTGCCGGAGTTGCGCACCGGCAGCCCCGCAAACCGATGGGCAAAGCTGGCCAGTTGCGGCCGGTCTGCGACCAGCGCGGCAAATGCGTCGGTCAGCGGTACGGCCGCGCCGATGGCGATGTGGTGTTTGTATTGCTCGACGCGGCGCAACTCCCGGGCGCGCGTAACGTCCAGAATGCGTGGGAACTGCATGTGCATCTTGGTCACCCACAAGCCCACGTCAGTGCAACCGGCCACCAGTTGCGCGTCCGGGTATTGGGCGCGCAGGGCCAGCAACTCTTTCAGCCGGGTGGGCAACAGATAAGGCACTTCCGACGCGGGTAGTGCCTTTGCATTTGATGCGGCCTGCGCTTTGCTGGCTGCGGCGGCGGCGGCCTTTGCCTGCTCAGTCGCCATGTGCTTTAGGCCGCCGAGCACGGCAGCTTCGTCCACCCGAACAGCGGGCAAATTTTGCATGGCTTGGGCCGCGTCCAATATCGGCCGGTAGCCGGTGCAACGGCAAAGATTTCCGGACAGCGCACCCTGAGCCTGGCTGCGCGAGATGGGTTGGCCGGGCTTGCTTTCATACAAGGCAAACAGGCTCATGACAAAACCGGGAGTGCAAAAGCCGCATTGCGAGCCATGGCACTGGACCATCGCTTCCTGTGCCGGGTGCAGATTCGCCCCCACGCTCGTCGCTGCGCGTACTTCGCTGGTCGTGCCGATGCCAGAGGCATGGGCTCTTCCGCCCGTCCATGTCTGCGCAGGCAGACCTGGAGCCGCGGTCGTCAGCCCCGAGGGGGCCTTCGCGCCTTGGGGCTGCCCGGCGGCGCTCAAGGTTTCCGCTCCTGCCAGATCTTCCACCGTCCACAGCGCCATGCCGTCGATCGAATGCGCGAGGCGGATGCAACTGTTGATGGCGCGCATTTCCAGCTTGCCGCCTTTTTCTTCGCCCAGCACCACGGTGCAGGCACCGCAGTCGCCTTCACCGCAGCCCTCTTTGGTGCCGGTGCAATGCAAGTCCTCGCGCAGCAGGTCGAGCAGGGTGCGGTTGGTTTCGACGCCGTCCAGGGTGACGATTTGGCCACGCCGTAAAAAACGCAGGGGTTTTGTATTCATGAAATAGGTTCCTCGTGCGGGAGGGTAAATCGGGAGTCAGCCAGCTGCCATACGCATTAGCATATGGCACACATCAAGCCCCCTGTATGAGAGACCAAAACCTTTTCGACAAGATAGACCTTCATCTGATAAGGGTTCTCCATACCGTGTTGACTGAACGCAGTGTTTCAAGAGCAGCTATCCGTCTGGGCATGCACCAGCCGGCGGTGAGTAGCGCGCTCAAACGTCTGCGCGACTTTGCCGGAGACCCACTTTTGGTGCGTTCAGGCTCCGGCATGGTGCCTACCGTCGCCGGTCAGCGCATGATCGAACCCAGTGCCAGCATATTGCGTGCCGCGCAGATGCTGTTTGCCGATGCCCGCGGTTTCGAGCCCGCCAAGGCACGCGACGTGTTCCGCGTTGCCGCTGCCGATTACCTCGATCCCCTGTTCTTGCCACACCTGGTGGCTGAAATCAAAAGCCAGGCCCCGCTGTGCGAGATAGAAATCCACCCCCTGTCTCCTGCAACCGATTACCGCACCCAGTTGGCGCAGGGCGAGGTGGATGTGGTGATTGGCAACTGGCTCTCACCGCCGCTGGACCTGCATCAGGGCAGCCTGTTTGACGACGAAGTGGTCTGCCTGGTGTCCAACAGGCATCCCGCGGTGCGTCGCGGTTGGGATCAGCAGTCCTGGCTGGAGGTGGAGCACATCGCACCGGGCGCCACCCATCCGGGCGCCAAGGGTTTCATCGATGGGCACCTGGCCACGTTGGGCCTGCAACGGCAAATCCGCGCGCGCTGCCCCTATTTCGGGCTGATTCCAGGCATGGTGGCATCAACCTTGCTGGTGCTGACCACGAGCCGCCAGTATTGCGAGCGCTTTGTGCACACGCTGCCGGTGACGATATTGCCCTGTCCCGTCGCGTTTCCAAAGATGATGTATTACCAGTTATGGCATGAACGCACCCACAGCTCGGAGGCCATCCGGTGGCTGCGCGAGCGTGTAAAGTCCGCCGCTGCTTCGTTGAAAATTAAAACGGGACCCTGACACGATGACACAGCCTCGATTGCAACTGACCGGTATCACCAAGGCCTACCCCGGCGTGGTGGCCAACAGCAATGTGTCACTCACCGTGATGCCGGGCGAAACCCACGCTGTGCTGGGCGAAAACGGCGCCGGCAAGTCCACGCTGATGAAGATCATTTACGGCTCGATCAAGCCCGACGCGGGCGAGATGCGCCTGAACGGGCAGCCCATCGTCATCCACAATCCGAAAGAAGCGCGCGCCAACGGTATCAGCATGGTGTTCCAGCACTTCAACCTGTTTGACACCATGACCGTGGCCGAGAACGTCTGGCTCGGGCTGGCGCGCGAGTCGCTGGAGCAGGTGACGGCCAGCATCATCGCCAAGGCCAATGAATATGGCCTCGACATCGACCCGGCCCGCCCGGTGCACACCCTGAGCGTGGGCGAGATGCAGCGCGTCGAAATCATCCGCGCCTTGCTCACCCGGCCAGAACTGCTGATCCTGGACGAACCGACCTCGGTGCTGACCCCGCAGGCGGTGGAAAAGTTGTTTGTCGTGCTCAAGAAGCTGGCCTCCGAGGGCTGCAGCATCCTCTACATCTCGCACAAACTGCATGAAATTCGCGAACTCTGCACGGCTTGTACCGTGCTGCGCGGCGGCAAAGTCACAGGCGTCTGCAACCCGCAGGAAGAAAGCAACGCCTCGCTCTCGCGCCTGATGATTGGCGCCGAGCCGCCACAACTGGAGCACCGGCCGCAACAACCGGGCGAGAGCCGCCTGACCGTGACGAACCTGAGCCTGGAGCGCGAGGACCAATTTGGTGTGGATCTGGACGCCATCAATCTGGATGTGCGAGCCGGTGAGGTGGTGGGCATTGCCGGTGTTTCGGGCAACGGCCAAAAGGAGTTGCTGTATGCGCTCTCAGGCGAAGACTGCCGCGCCGCTGCTGGCTCGATACGCATGAAGGACAAAGATGTGTCCGCCTTGCACCCCGGTTCGCGCCGCAAGTTGGGTTTGCACTTTGTGCCGGAAGAGCGCCTGGGGCGCGGTGCCGTGCCCACGCTGAGCCTGGCGCACAACCTGTTGCTGACACGCACGGGTTCCATCTCGAATCCGAAATTTGCCGGGGGCTGGATACAGGTGAAGAAGCTGGAAGAGCATGCCTCCGCCATCATCAAAGCCTTCAACGTCAAAGCGGGTGGCCCCAATGCGGTGGCCAAATCGCTGTCCGGCGGAAATTTGCAAAAGTTCATCGTCGGCCGCGAGATCGATGCCAAGCCCACGCTGTTCATCGTCTCGCAACCGACCTGGGGCGTGGACGTGGGTGCCGCAGCCCAGATTCGCGGCGAGATCCTGGCCCTGCGCGACGCCGGTTGCGCCGTGCTGGTGGTCAGCGAAGAACTGGAAGAACTGTTTGAAGTGAGCGACCGCCTGCATGTGATTGCGCGCGGCAAGCTTTCGCCCTCGGTGCCGATTGCAGAGGCCACGGTGGAAAAAATCGGGGAGTGGATGAGCGGGCTCTGGGAACAGGGTTCAAGCGCGAAGGAGGTGGCCCATGCTTAAGCTTGAAGCCCGCCAACAGCCTTCCAGTTTTTGGAGTTATGGGTCGCCCTTGCTGGCCCTGCTGTGCACGGTGGTGATTGGCGTCATTCTGTTCATGCTGTTGGGCAAGGACCCGGTGCGTGGCTTGCAAATCTTTTTTTGGGAGCCTCTCAAGAGCGGCTACGCACTGGGTGAATTAGTGGTCAAGGCCACGCCACTGCTTTTGATCGCGCTGGGGCTGGCGGTGTGCTTTCGTTCCAACGTCTGGAACATTGGTGCCGAGGGCCAGTACCTGCTGGGCGCAATTGCGGCCAGTGGCGTGGCTCTCATGGCCGAGAAAAACGGCAGCACGCTCATCGTCATTCCAATCCTGCTGGCCGGTATTTTGGGCGGCATGTTCTGGGCTGCCATTGC